>NZ_MSLT01000024.1:2500-149491 GCF_002149925.1 Thioflexithrix psekupsensis
CCTCAGCAACTAGTGGCTTGGGTGTGAAGCTGTGCATTCTACGTGGTTTGTTTCGTCTCTGTCAAGCCTTTTTCAAAATATTTTTAATTTCTTTTGCTTCGGCTTGTCTTCACTCGCTTCTACTTCTGTAAAAGCTCGCGGACTCTTACACTTTCCCGCTCTGCATTCCCGCTTCATTTGTCTCAGGTAAGCCGCGCACTATACAGAGCAGGAAAATCCCTGTCAAGGTTTTTTTGGAAAAATTTTTGGAGACGCTCACCAGTCTAAAAAATTCTCCAGTAAGGTGAGGCCGTTCTTCTGACTTTTCTCAGGGTGAAACTGTACCGCAAACACGTTGTCTCGTGCGGCGGCTGATGTAAAGCACACGGAACCGTAACAAGTTTGTCCCGCAGTCACTGCTTCGTCGCGGGGCGCAACGTAGTAACTGTGAACGAAATAGAAACGACTGTTGTCCGGAATACCTTGCCACAAGGGATGCGGTTGTACCCAATGCACGGGACTCCAGCCCATGTGGGGAATTTTTAAACGCTCGCCACTGTTCTCTTCTAATAAAGGCGTGGGAAAACGCTTCACTTCTCCCGCAAAATGGTTAAAACCATTGACTCCGCCATTTTCTTCACTGTATTTAAGTAGGCTTTGCAAACCCAAACAAATGCCTAAAAAGGGTTTGGTTTTTAAACTGGTGACAATCACTTCTGTTAAGTGTTGTTCGGTCAAGACCTGCATACAGTGAGCAATTGCCCCTTGTCCGGGGAAAACCACTTTGTCTGCTTTGACAATGTCATGGGGAGATTGGCTGACGTTGACGTGCCAATTTTTTCCCGCCACATGTTCTAAGGCTTTGCTGACTGAGCGTAAATTGCTCATGCCATAGTCGATAACAGTGACCGTTTTCACACTAAAGTTCCTTTGGTCGAAGGCGTAATATTTTGCATTCGTGGATCGAATTCCACCGCGGCACGTAAAGCGCGCCCGAAGGCTTTAAAAATGGTTTCAACAATATGATGCGTATTATCACCGCGTAAATTTTCAATATGTAAGGTGATCAAGGCGTGATTGACCAGACCTTGAAAAAACTCTCGCACCAATTCCACATCAAATTCACCCACACGATGTTGCGTAAAATCGACGCTGAAAAATAACCCCGGCCGCCCCGAACAATCAATAGTGACTCTCGACAAGGCTTCATCAAGCGGAACATAAGCATGGCCGTAGCGACGAATCCCTTTTTTATCGCCTAAAGCCTGTTTGATGGCTTGTCCAAATGTGATACCAATATCTTCTACAGTATGGTGCGCATCAATGTGTAAATCGCCTTTGGCATGAATCTGTAAGTCGAATAAACCATGACGAGCAATTTGATCTAACATGTGTTCTAAAAAAGGAATACCCGTATCAAATGTGGCTTGTCCGGTGCCGTCGGCGTTGAAATTGACACTGATCTGGGTTTCCAAGGTGTGGCGTGTAATATCAGCAATTCTGGGAGTCATTTACAATTTCTCTGGGCAGCAGTGGAAGAATCGATAAAGGCATCGTCGGAACTAATTTGTGTTTTTTTTAAGCTGATTAAGTGATCTCCGATTAATGCCAGAACTAATAAGATAAAAGCAAATAAAGCAATAACAAGAAAACCAGAAATCACTAAAGTGAATAAGCCTATTATCAGTAAGGCAAAACCCAACTGCTGGATAACGTTTTTAATCATGTTTTAGGTCTCCTTAAAGTATCGTTACTCATCTGTAGCGATAATAATGGCAAGAGCCTAGTAAAAAAAGTGCATGAATCACTTATTTAAATTGTTCATGCACCTTTTTTTAAGAACGGTTAAGCACTTTCACGAGAAGCGCGTTTGCGTTCATGTTCTTTCAAGAACTGTTTACGTACGCGAACCGATTTTGGCGTGACTTCGACCAATTCATCATCATCAATGAATTCTAAGGCTTGTTCTAAAGAAAAACGAATCGGTGGCGTTAATAAGATATTTTCGTCAGAACCCGCCGCCCGAATATTGGTTAATTGCTTGGCTTTTAAGGGATTAACGGTCAAATCATTACCGCGAGAATGAATGCCAATCACCATGCCTTCATAGACCGCATCGCCATGTCCGATAAATAAACGTCCACGTTCTTGCAAATTAAACAGCGCGTAACCAAGACTTTTCCCTTCTCCATTAGAAATCAATACGCCATTAATTCGTTGCCCAATTGAACCTGCTTTAACGGGCGCATAATGCTCAAAAACATGGTACATTAAACCCGTACCTGACGTTGCCGTTAAAAATTCGGTGCGAAAACCAATTAATCCACGCGCAGGAATCATAAATTCCATACGCACTCGGCCTTTACCATCGGGGATCATGTTTTGCATTTCGGCTTTACGTTCGCCCAATTTTTCCATGATCGCGCCTTGATGAACTTCTTCCACATCGACGGTCAAACTTTCATAAGGCTCGCACAATTGGCCATCAATTTCTTTATAAATCACCTGTGGCCGCGACACGCCTAATTCGTAGCCTTCTCGACGCATGTTTTCAATTAAAATGCTTAAATGCAACTCACCGCGTCCAGAAACCAAGAATTTATCCGGATCGGCCGTATCTTCTACGCGCAATGCCACGTTATGCAGCAATTCTCGCTGTAAACGTTCCCGAATTTGCCGTGAAGTGACATATTTGCCTTCTTTACCGGCAAAAGGTGAAGTATTCACTTGAAAAGTCATACTGACTGTAGGTTCATCAACGGTCAAGGCCGGTAATGCCCGCACATGCGTGGGATCGCACAAGGTATCAGAAATAAATAAAGGTTCAATTCCCGTGAAAGCAATAATATCGCCCGCGCTGGCTTCGGGCATTTCCACCCGCTCTAAACCATGAAAACCAAACACTTGCAACAAGCGTCCTTGTCGTTGTTTTCCTTCTCTATCCACGATGGCCACGGGCATATTGGTTTTAACGCGACCACTGGTAATGCGTCCAATACCGATAATACCCACGTAACTGGAGTAATCCAAAGCACTGACTTGCATTTGAAAAGTTTCATCGGGATCAACGTCGGGAATAGGCACATGTTGAATAATCGCCTCAAATAAAGGCTGCATATCACCACCGCGCACCGTATTCTCCAACCCGGCATAACCCATCAACGCAGAGGCATAAATCACCGGAAAATCCAATTGACTCTCGTCCGCTCCCAAACGATCAAACAATTCAAACGTCTGATCCAACACCCAATCTGGTCGTGCGCCATCTCGATCAATTTTATTAATGACCACAATGGGACGCAAACCATGTTGTAAGGCTTTTTGGGTCACAAAACGAGTTTGTGGCATCGGCCCATCCACCGCATCCACCAAAAGTAACACGGAATCCACCATAGACAACACCCGCTCCACTTCACCCCCAAAATCCGCATGGCCGGGCGTATCGACAATATTAATTCGGTAATCTTGCCAGCGAATGGCCGTATTTTTGGCCAAAATGGTAATGCCGCGCTCTTTTTCCAACTCATTGGAATCCATCACTCGCGTCACCGCTTCCCCGCGAGTTTGTAGCGTGCCGGATTGTTGCAACAATTTATCCACTAAAGTGGTTTTGCCATGGTCAACGTGAGCAATAATAGCAATATTGCGAAGTTTGGTTATCACAGAACTGATCTCAATAAAAACAAAAAGTTAAAAAACAAAATGACCGCGCCAAGCACGTGTCAATCAGCCAATACGTTAAAATATCTGATGTGAGTATAATGCAAATGCTGCCGTTTGCGCGAAATGAGCGATAAAAAAAACGCTGCTTTTTTTGGAAAATAAGGCTTGCAATAAAATTGCAATCTGTTTGTCATAGACTGACCTAAGTCATTGATTCACCCATGAGTAACCTATTATTATGACAGAACATCACATTTTAGTGGTCGAAGATGAGGCCGCGATTCGAGAAATGTTGCATTTATCGCTAAAAAAAGCAGGCTATGTGGTCAGCGAAGCCGCGGACGTACGTCAGGCTAAGGCCTTGATTTATAACCAAGCTCCGACTCTAATTTTACTGGATTGGATGCTGCCTCATGTGAGCGGTATCGAATTTGCGCGCCAATTGAAAAAAGAACCCCAAACCCAACAAATTCCTATCATCATGCTCACCGCCAAAGGAGACGAAAGCGATAAAGTACGCGGTTTGGAAGTGGGTGCAGATGATTATATCACTAAACCCTTTTCTCCCCGTGAACTCATCGCTCGTATTAAAGCGGTATTGCGCCGCTCCAGTTCTGTACAACAGGAAAATCAGCAATTAAGCATCAAAGAATTGCAACTAGACCCCGCCGAACATCGGGTGTTAATTAAAGGCGAAGAAGTGCAGATTGGCCCTACTGAATTTCGTTTATTACACTTTTTTATGAAAAATCCAGAGCGGGTTTACAGCCGCAGCCAAGTGCTGGATCAAGTGTGGGGCGGGAATGTATACATTGAAGAACGCACGGTCGATGTGCATATTCGGCGATTGCGCAAAATATTAGCCGAATACCAATATGAACATTTGGTGCAAACCGTGCGCGGTGTGGGTTATCGTTTTTCTATCCGAGAATGATTAAAGTGGCTTTACCGTTATCGGATTATCATCGCAGCCAAGAAATATGGTTGATTATTGCCTTATTTTTTATTGCCTTAATGGGCGGTTGGTTAAGCACCCATTGGCTGCTTTTCTTGTGCTTAGGATTAAGTTTTTATTTAGCTTGGCATTTGTACAATGCTTACCGTTTATTACAATGGTTTTCTCATCCTAAAAAAATAACATTGCCTGAAGCAGTGGGAATTTGGGGCGAAATTTTTGACCATTGTTACCACTGGCAACAGCGCAATCGTAAACGCAAACGTAAATTATCCACCATGTTAAAACGGGTGCGTCGTTTTACCGCGGCCATGCCAGATGCCAGTGTGATTCTCAGTGCAGAACAGGAGATTGAATGGTTTAATAAAGCCTCACGAAAATTATTAGGTTTTCGTTCGCCGCAAGATTTGGGACAACCGATTGTTAATTTAATTCGTTATCCGAATTTTCGTCATTATTTAAACCATTATCAACAACAAGATTCAGTCAAATTAGTGTCGCCCATTAATCCCAATATGATGTTGCGCATTAATATTGTGCCGTATGCAGGACATCGTTATTTGCTATCGGCGCGAGATGTCACGCAATTACATCGCTTAGAACAAGTGCGACGTGATTTTGTGGCGAATGTTTCGCACGAATTGCGCACGCCATTGACGGTAATTGCAGGCTTTTTAGAAGCCATGACCGACAGTGACGATGAATCATTAAAAAATTGGCAACGGCCTTTATTTCTCATGAATCAACAAGTGTTAAGAATGCGCAGTATTGTAGAAGATTTGTTGTTATTATCACGCTTGGAAAGTGAGAATTATCAAATTGTTACAGAACCTGTTCTATTAGCCGAATTGTTAGAAGAAATTTACCACGATGCCGAAGCCTTAGATCAAGAAAATAAACACGTTTTTATTTTAAAATTAGACCCCGAATTGGCTTTAGAAGGCAACGCCGAAGAATTGCGCAGTGCTTTTTCTAATTTGGTCTTTAATGCCGTGCGTTATACTCCTGAAGGGGGAGAAATTACCTTACACTGTTACCAAGATGAAAGAGGCGCACACGTGGCGGTTTCTGACACGGGCGAAGGCATCGCGGCTGAACATATTCCGCGTCTCACGGAACGTTTTTATCGCGTGGATGTCGGACGTTCCCGCAATCAAGGGGGAACGGGTTTAGGTTTGGCGATTGTTAAACATGTGTTAAATCGACACGGCGCGCAATTACATATTGAAAGCGTAGTGGGAAAAGGCAGTTTATTCCGTTGCGATTTTCCACTTCATGCAATTTGTAAATCCATTTGATGCAGTCTGTCTGAATCAGAATTTACAGAATTTCAAGATTTTCAGAATGAAGAGAATAAAAAATCTGCTAAAAATAAACGACTTGCAAGAATCAATTTTGAAAATTCTTGTGTCTGTAAATTCTGATTCTGACAAAATTTGCTATATCAGCGAATATCCAATAAATTCAATAATCTCTGCGGAATTTGTGACAAAGGCACCACATGATCTACGCCTCCCAAGCGCACCGATTCACCGGGCATTCCCCATACTACGCTGCTGTGTTCATCTTGGGCAATGGTCACTGCGCCGGCTTGGTGCATTTCTAACATGCCGTGCGCGCCGTCGTCGCCCATTCCCGTCAAAATCACACCAATCGCATTTGGCCCCACATTTTGTGCCACCGAACGAAACATCACATCGACTGAGGGACGATGTCGATTCACCGGACTGCCTTCGTGTAAACGACACACATAACGTGCGCCGTCCCGTTCTACCAATAAGTGGTGACTACCCGGCGCAATGTACACATGACCGGGTAAAATCACCTGCGCATTGGTGGCTTCATAAACAGTCATGGCTGAAATTTGATTCATGCGTTGCGCAAAGGAATAACTAAACGTCGAAGGAATATGTTGACTGATAACAATCCCCGGCGTGTGTGCGGGTAATTGCGACAATAAGAATTTAATCGCTTCCGTGCCTCCGGTGGATGCGCCAATGGCAATAATTTTTTCTGTGGTGCGAAAAGGACGGCGGTGGGTTTGCGTGGCTAAAATCACATCCGCAGAATATTTCGGAGGCACAGAAATTATAGTGGCTGGAGTGGGTTTATGTTCTTTTTTGACCACTTTGGGCAAATTCAATACGGGACGAATATTGGCACTGGCGGCGGCACGAATTTTATTAATAATCTCATCGGCATATTCGTGAAATGTCTCCGCAATGTCTAATTTTGGTTTAGACACAAAATCAACCGCACCATATTCCAAAGCCTGTAATGTAATGTCCGCGCCTCGTTCGGTCAACGCCGAAATCATCACCACCGGCATAGGACGCAAACGCATTAAATGCTGCAAAAATGCTAAACCATCCATCCGCGGCATTTCAACGTCTAAAGTCAGCACATCAGGTTTAAGCAATTTAATTTTTTCGCGGGCGATATAAGGGTCTGCCGCAGTCCCCACGACTTCAATATCAGGTGCGCTATTTAATAAGCGGCTTAATAACTGTCGAATAAGTGCCGAATCATCAACAATTAACACACGAATTTTTGTCATAACAACCGCCTAAAATAAATCCACTTCGCCACCATCAATAGGATGGGTTTCCAGATTGCGTAAATAAGCATTTTCACGCTCAATAATACCCTGTTCCATTGCACGTAATTTTTTCACGCGCACGCGCCCGGTTAAAGGGTAAAATAAAATCTTTCTGGGGTAAATATCGCCTAAATCTTCAGCCATTAATTTTAATCCTTCAGTTCTTACATAATTACGAATAAAATCAATGTTTTGCTGACCGATATTCGCCATATATTGCATGATGCGTCCGCCACCAAAAAGTTTTAATTGTAAATTTTCGCGGCGGCCGCCATATTTGAGAATTTCATTAATCACATGTTCCATCGCGTAATTGCCGTAACGGGTTGCGGCACTGACTGCGGTTTTATCCCATTTATCGGGAGGAATCGTGCGGGTGGGCAGCATAAAGTGATTCATGCCGCCGATGCCGTTTTGGCTGTCGCAGATGCAGGCAGAGACACATGATCCCACCACGGTAGTAATGATTTCATCTTGGCGAGTCACATAATATTCTCCGGGTAAGATTTTGGCCACATAGCTATCGTAATGGTGATCCCAATAGCGTTTAATGTGTTCATAGCCTTTGAATGACGTGGGTGGTTTCTGCATGGATTATGGTTAAACTGTCACACAAATAGTCACAGGGTTTGGTGGTGAATCCGTCAAAGTCGCCAAACGCGATGCTGACCGTGCTAATAGTACACCATCAGCCGCATGAAAGCCCATTGGCTTTGCGAATTTTATTGAAAGCGTAGCAGAATTGGAAAGTTTCTGTCTTGAGTTTGCCTATGCCGCGCTACCTAGACACCTGTTATAATCTAAGCTAAGTCACTTTGTACAGAGGCAATGATTCTGTGATGCCTGTATTAGGTTTTAGAACGGCCTTTTTTTTCATACTAACTCTTATTATCCCACTGATTTTACTGAGGTTATTTCATCATGCTATTATTGGGTTTAGAACTTGTGCTGGCCAGTTATGTGGGGTTGCGGGTTTATGAAAAAAGCAGAGGTAAAATTGTTTCTGGCACAAGTTTAAGCGCAGTGACCGAATCCCCCACCACGCCTCACACCACCCCATCAGACCCCAAACTTTTACAAGAACCCAGTCGGGGTGAAAAAAGCGTTCATTTGCATTATGTTAAGGTGAGTGGTGCGACGTTGGGGCTTTCTGTGTTGGCTTCTCTCAATCCCATTTGGATGCCGATTACTTTAGCGGGTTTTACTTACAGTGCTATTCCTTATTTGCGCTTAGTGGAACATTCTTTATTTAAAAAGAAAAAAATAGATGGTTATGTTTTATACGGTGTGGCTGATTTAATGACCTTAGGATTAGGACATGTCTTTACGGCTACATTAGGGATTTCATTAACACATATTGCTTATTATTTGGTTTCAAATGCTGAAGAGCGTTCTAAAAATAGTTTAATAGATGTTTTTAAACAACAACCGCGTACAGTGTGGTTATTAAGAGATAATGTTGAACTTGAAGTGCCATTAGAACAAGTGCGTCAAGGCGATATTATCGTGATCAGCACAGGAGAAATTATTGCGGTGGATGGCGTGGTGATCACAGGAATCGCAGCAGTAGATCAACACACCCTCACTGGCGAATCGCAACCCGCAGAAAAGACGGTAGGGGATATGGTATTGGCTTCAACGCTGGTACTGTCGGGCTGTATTCAAGTGCAGGTTTTAACCGCAGGGTCTGACACCACCGCAGCAAAAATTAGCGAATTATTAACCCATTCTATTGATTTCAAAACCCACAGCCAATTAAAGGGGGAACAATGGGCAGATGCGTGGAGTGTTCCCTTTTTAATATTAGGTTTTTCAGCCATGCCCTTTTTAGGGCCGACGGCGACCGTGGTGATTCTCAATGGTCACATTGCACAAAGCATTCGCATTACCGCGCCATTAAGTACTTTAAATTATCTCAATGTAGCGGCTCATCGCGGTTTATTAATTAAAGATGGACGAGTATTAGAAGATTTACCGAATGCTGACGCATTTGTTTTTGATAAAACAGGCACATTAACCAGTGATGAACCTTCCGTTGGCCGCGTGATTATTTACGATGTCAATTATCATGAAAATGAAATCTTAATGATGGCCGCCGCAGCGGAACGTAAATTAGCCCATCCGATTGCGCGAGCAATTGTGAAAAAAGCAGAAAGTTTAGACTTAACGCTTCCTGACATTGAAGATGCCCATTTTCAAGTGGGTTATGGGGTCAGTGTGATGATCGGGGATCGTTTGGTGCAAGTGGGCAGTTATCGTTTTATGCAGCAAGAGGGCGTGGAATTGCCAGATGATTCCGATCAAGATATACAACAAGCACACAACGCAGGTCATTCTTTGGTCATGGTCTCGTGCAATCGGCACTTGGTGGCAATATTAGAAATGCACGCCACACTTCGCCCAGAAGTTATTGATATAATTAATAAATTACGTGATCGTCGTTCTTGTATTTTAGCGATTGTATCAGGCGATCAAGAACAACCCACACGCAAATTAGCCGAACGTTTGGGCATGGATCATTATTTTTACAACATTTTGCCACAGAATAAAGCCGATATTGTAGAGCATTTACAGCAACGTGGTTATACAGTTTGTTTTGTCGGCGACGGAGTCAATGACACGATTGCCATGAAAAAAGCCAATATTTCCATTTCCCTCAGCGGTGCGACATCCATTGCCACGGATACGGCGCAAATTGTGTTAATGGATGGTTCATTAAAACATTTGCCTGATTTATTAGAAATTTCTACCGAATTAGAAAAGAATTTAGATCGCAGTTGGTTGCTTAATGTTGTGCCTAGTACATTAACAGTCATTGGAGCTTTCTTCTGGAGAATGGATATTTTAACTTCAGTGGTATTAACACAAGGCGGTTTAGGTTTAGGCGTGGCAAATGCCGCTTTACCATTGCGACAATTAAAAACAGAATCTCCCACTCCTTTATTACCACACCAATCTTATGCGGAATATGAACGAACTGCGGGAGAATAAATTAATTTCTGTCAAGAAAATCGCCCATAAACAAGAGAGAATCCATACCTTATGAACGCCCCGATTATCGCCTTCTTCAATAACAAAGGGGGCGTAGGAAAAACATCACTGGTTTATCATCTCGCGTGGATGTATCAGCGTTTGGGATTGCGGGTGATTGCGGTCGATCTCGATCCCCAAGCCAATTTGACGGCTGCTTTTTTAAGCGAAGACCGTTTAGAGGAAATTTGGCTGCTTAATCAACAACCTAGCACTATTTTTCGCGCCGTACATCCCCTGATGCGCGGGACGGGAGATGTGATTGTGCCGCAATTGGAAGTGATTAATTCCCGTTTACATTTGCTGGTGGGTGATTTACAACTGTCTGAATTTGAAGGAAATTTAGCTTTAGAATGGCCGGGCTGTATGGATCGCAAAGAATTGTCATTTCGTGTGACTTCTGCTTTTTGGCGGTTGTTACAACAACTACAAACGCATCAACATCCTGCGAATGTGATTTTATTGGATTTAGGTCCCAATTTAGGCGCGATCAATCGAGCGGCTTTAATTGCGTCTGATTACGTGGTGGTGCCTTTATCGCCAGATTTATTTTCTTTACAAGGCTTAAAAAATCTGGGGCCGACTTTGCGTCGTTGGCGCGCAGAATGGCACGAACGACGGCGTAAAAATCCCACTCCCGAACTGTTATTGCCGCAAGGACAGGTTAAACCCGTCGGTTATGTTGTTTTACAACATTTGCAATATGCCGCGAATACTGGTCGCCCCGTTAAAGCCTATGAACGTTGGTTAGAACAGATTACAGGAACATATTGGCACGCGGTTTTGAATCGCACCGACATAGAAGTGCCGAATTTGGCCGAAGACCCGTATTGTTTGGCATTGGTAAGACATTATAAGAGCCTCATGCCATTGGCACAAGCCGCACGTAAACCGATTTTTGATTTAACAGGACACGATGGTTTAACAGGTGGCAATGTTTCTGTGGCACAACAAGCCGTACAGGATTTTGAACAATTGGCACGCCGTATTGCGCGTAATTGCAAAGCGTATCAGCAGAAGTAGTTGCTTAAAATGTTAGGAAATTTTTGGCTATAAATAGAATTTTTGTATAGGCTCTTATAATTTTAGACTCCTATTAGAAATCTGCGGCTTAAAATTCTTACCGTCGAATGAAATAGAACCCAAATGGTTGTTACCTTTTTCGTTTTTATGAATCTCGAATTCACCATGTTGTGTATCTACAGAAACAATAAATTCTGAATTCGGTATTGTGTAAATAATTCTAGCAGGATTATTTTTTTCTAAACTACCAGTGGCTTTTTCCCACTTTTGAATCTTGGCAATATGAGTGGAAAGCTGTCTAATTCGACTTACTTTTTCATCAACGGTCAGCTTTGATAATTCTTTGTAAAATGTATCCCAAACTGTACTCATATCATCATCTAGGTGTAAGCTATATATTTCCTTTAAAACCAATAGGTTTGTCCGCTTGAGTTCAGGATTAAAATATGGCTTATAACCCTGCCAGTTATATAAACGGGACAAAAAAGCTAAATGGCAATCAACGATATGTTTTTTGTTACTGGCGTTTCTAATTGATTTAATTTCCGTGACATCGCCTTGATCACTCACTCTGGTTATTGAAACGCCAAATTGACACATATTCCATTGCGTCACACTATCAAGGCTAACGACTAAAGAGTCCTTCAAATAAGCTGCCGCAATGCCTGTCGGCTCATGATGATCTACACCATTAAGCGTGATATAGGTTAAATCGTAAATATTTCTGTGTGGATCATCTTCAGTAATGTATGGAGAATCAAAAATTCCCAGCAAAAAAATATACACGGAATCGTGATGGTCAAAATTATCTTGCAAAAAATCAAAGAGAGTTTGATTTTTTGTAATCATTTTTTGGGCAAAGTCATCACTACGCCTAAAAGAAAATGAGTCATCTTGTAATGACTCAGTAATTTGTTTTAGCAATCGACCAAGTTGTGCTAATTTTTCTAACCAAAGGCAAGCCTGCTCATCAGTATCCGCAGTTGTTAGTGATAATTCATTAAAAAATATATCCATTATGATTTCCGTTAAAACAGTTTCATCATGGAATTTGTCCACTCATCAAAAAATCCCTTGGGAATTTTTCCAGCACTTCCATCTTCCATCTTTCGGTAAAGTTTACCTTTTTCATCAATCATAATCGGGGTAACGTGACTTGAATAGCCTTCTTCATCACGCTTAAAATGGAAAGAAACCACATTATCTGGGGAAATATCTTTTTCTCGTACAGCAATCCTAATTCCATTTAAAATATGGTCACTGTGCGTTTCTATGAAAAGCTGAACTCCCGCTTGTGCCGCTAAAGCAAAAAGTCTTCCTAATTGCGATTGTCCTTTAGGGTGCAAATGGGATTCTGGATTCTCTAGGATAAGCAGATCACCCGGTTTGGAGGACAACACAGCCGTAATAATTGGTAAAACATACGTTATACCAAACCCAACATTCGTTGGTCTAATTTCATCGGTAAGCGTGTTAGCGACTTGGAATTTATACGATAATTTTGCAACAGCAAGTTCATCGTCTAGTAAAGCACCTATTTGTACATTTGGGCTAATTTCTCCGAGCCAAGCATCTAGTTGAGCTAATAAAACATTAGATATTGCTTTAGGATGGTGCAAAGAATTCGTTGGAATAGCTTTAAATCGGTTACGAGCAATAAAATGTGTAGTAAATTGCCCATAATTGCCTAAAGTATGAACTTGATCTACGTGATAATCAGAAGCGGGGAAGAATGTTTTTGGAGAGGCTCTTTCAGCAGCAAGATATTGAAAATTATCACAAAACAATGCCTGTTTCCATATTTCATCTTCATATTCTTTTTTATTGTGCAATGGTAATAAGCCAAATTTATCTTTATCTTCATATTTAAATTCAATATGAAAATCTAATTGTTCATTCCATTGAAGCTCAAAGCTGATAATATTATCCCCGCTGCCATACATACAATAAGCATCTTTTCCTTTTCCTATTTCAATATAGTCCCCATTTAGTAACAACCCATTTTGTAACAAAGTATTTTGCCGATAGGACTGTCTGAGTAGCAATAATGTCTGTAAAACAGAGGATTTACCCATACCATTCAGCCCTGTAAATATATTAAGAGGGCGAGGAGAAATGCTTATCTCCCGAAATGACTTAAAATTTAGTATTCGAATATTCGTAATCATACGCTATATTTCCTGATAATAGATTCGATAGTTTCAAATCTTTTTTTAATCTGTGTAGCCCCCAAAGTGGAACGAGAAATTGCACTAAAAAAATCATCATCATTCTTTAATTTATCAGCAAACTCAGCGCATACACTTCCTTTTTTTTGTGATAAATTCTTTCTTTCCTCATCACTTAGTCTTGCAATAAGCACAGTCCATACCTCAAACAAGGCTGGATTTTTCTTGTTTTTTTCTTTGCCCATAATTGACTTACTGAAAATCTGATGACCAAATATTTCATTGCAAGTGTGCAAAGCAGCTTGTAAGTTAAACTTATACATTTTTAATGTATTATCGTCAATTGAACTGAGCTTTTCCATTGCATCGTCAAGAAATTCCGTAAAATTACGTATTCTTTCTTTTTTTCTTAATGGATAATCCGTGTAAGAAAATATAGAAAACGCCAAATAACGCAAGACAAGTTCTCTGGCTTGCATTCTTTTGTCATTCATATTCACTATGGTTTTGAAAACATTATCTTCTACCAGTTCTTTCAGATAGTTCGCTGGTTTTCCTTGATTTAGAGTATGGCGTATCTCTTGAGGAGTGAGTTTAAGACCACCCGTATTAATTCTTCTGAAAATATCATATTTTACCTCTTTTGGCGTACCCGGCTTTATGAGGTAAGTTATCAATTGATAACGTGCCATTGCTCTTCTCTGGTCGGAAGCAAGGTCATCATAGCCCTTATCGTTTAGGCTGGTATAAATTTGTAAATCAGTTAATTTTAAGGTTTTGTCTATCATAAATTTTTTCAATGTTGACAGCCGCTGCAATCCATCAACAATTAACCATTTAGAATTATCTGAGGCATCAAAATAGAACACGGGTAATGGTAGTCTTAATAGAATTGACTCTATTAATCTACTCATTATTTTGTTATCCCATAAATCCCCACTTCTTTGAAAATCAGGATTCATGTCTATTGCTTCATCTTCAATCATAGATACAATTGTTGATAGGCTATTTTGCTCTGAAACAATATCAATGTCCTTTGGATCGAATAGTGGTTTATTCCCAGCAAATATCTCATCTTCAGCTTCTTCTTGCTCAAGTTCATTTTCTTCAGTATTGACTGACTCATTATGTGACATGATAATTTATCCTTTCTCTTCGTAACTCATTGAGTTTACTTTGTAAAAAATCCAAAAAGTGAGGCGGTAGTGGTTTTATAAAAATGAACATGTCCACAACTCAAGCTAAACTGGCAAGTTTTGTAGCCATATTGAAATTATAATGACGAATAAAATACTCCATAGCACCAACCTTGTAAAGACGATCCCAAACCATCGTAATATATAAATCACAAAAAATCGCCATTTTGTATAATTTCTATTTTTTAGCGATTGCTGCAACAAGTACAAACCCATCATCTCCCCACACACAAAAAACAAGGCAAAATTGTAGGCTTTGCGACAGCATTCAGTTTGCTTTGCAGTATTTTTATTCCCCTAAATGCGACAAGATAATTATAATTGTCTGATTTTAAAAGAAAAATAAAATGGCATAAGGCTTGCTAAACTCAGAAAAATCTCTGATGCGAGCCTAATACCATGACCCATCCCGCGCCCCATACTGTTATCATCGACGATACCACCTTACGTGATGGCGAACAATCCGCCGGTGTTGCCTTTTCTCTGGCTGAAAAATTAGCCATTGCCCGCGATTTAGATGCCATTGGTGTGCCTGAATTAGAAGTGGGCATTCCTGCGATGGGAGCAGAAGAATGTGACAGTATTCGTGCGGTGGCCGCCTTGGGCTTATCGGCACGTTTACTGGTCTGGACACGAATGCGGGCTGATGATTTAGCGGCGTGTCGAGACTTGGGCGTGCAAATGGTGGATTTATCCATTGCCGTTTCCGATCAACAAATTACTCATAAATTACGCCAAAATCGCGCTTGGGTGTTAGACACCATTTATGCTTATACGCAAAAAGCCCTCGAAATGGGTTTAGACGTGGGCATCGGGGGAGAAGATTCTTCGCGTGCCGATGTGGATTTTCTCATTCAAGTGGCCGAAACCGCACAAGCCGCTGGAGCGCGTCGTTTTCGTTTTGCCGATACGGTGGGTATTTTAGAACCGTTTGGCACGTATGAACGGATTAAACGTCTGCGCGATGCGGTGGATATTGAAATCGAAATGCACGCCCATGATGATTTAGGATTAGCCACAGCGAATACTTTGGCCGCAGTGCGCGGTGGTGCGACACATGTCAATACAACTGTGAATGGTTTGGGTGAACGCGCCGGCAATGCTGCCTTAGAAGAAGTGGTTTTAGGCTTAAAACAGTTATACGGTTATCAATTGGGGATTGACATGCGCCAATTCCAAGCCGTGTCTGAACGAGTGGCCGCGGCTTCTGGACGACCTTTACATTGGCAAAAGAGCTTAGTTGGCCCCGGTGTTTTTACCCATGAAGCGGGTATTCATGTGGATGGTTTGTTAAAAGACCCGTTGAATTATCAAGGGGTTGACCCTGCCGAATTAGGACGCAAACACCAGTTAATTTTAGGTAAACATTCTGGCACGCAAACGGTTGTCCAAGTGTATGCCGAATTAGATATTTTTCTTAATCGTGAACAAGCCGCGCAATTATTACCTGCGATCCGCGCTTACAGCACACAATATAAACGCCCTCCTGAAGCCGATTGGTTAAAAACGCTATTTTTAACCACTTTCGATCAAAATAACCCCCGTTGTTTGTGTTTATCGTCTCACCCTGTTTGCGCTTCTGTGGTGACGCATTGAATGCAACCTTTTGTTTTTTAAGGAGCGTCAAAGTATGTTGAAAACTGAATCGTCTGTTACCCCTTTGAAATGTCCCATGACAGAACAACGCCCTTTATTGCAAGAATTACGCGAAGATGTCAGTTGTGTGTTTGAACGGGATCCGGCGGCGCGGACTCGTTTTGAAGTGCTGACCACTTATCCCGGTGTTCACGCGCTGATTTTTCACCGTATTTCTCACCGTTTATGGCGACGTAATTGGTGTTATTTGGCGCGATTATTGGCGTTTATCAGTCGCTTATTCACGAATGTGGACATTCATCCGGGTGCGACGATTGGTCGGCGGTTTTTCATTGATCACGGCATTGGCGTGGTGATTGGGGAAACGGCGGTGATTGGTAATGATGTCACGCTTTATCACGGCGTAACACTCGGTGGCACGTCGTGGAATAAAGGACGACGACATCCGCAATTGGGCGATAACGTGTTAGTCGGCGCGGGTGCGAAAATTTTAGGCGCGATCAGTATTGGAAATAATGTCCGCGTGGGCGCAAATTCTGTGGTGGTGCGCGATATTCCTGCGAATTGTAGTGTTGTGGGCATTCCGGGCAAAATCGTCCGCACCGGCGCACCACAAAAAAGTGCGTTGGGGATTGATTTAGACCATCATTTAATTCCTGATCCTGTTGGCCGCGCCATGACGTGTATGCTAGAGCGAATTGTAGAATTAGAACGGCAATTAAACGAAGGCAAAACGAATACCCGTAGTAAAACAAAAACCGATCCCTGTCCTGCCTGTGAAGCCTTAGACGTGTGTTTGTGCGAGCAGAGCGGGGAACATTGCAAGAATTAATCAATTATTAGGCTAATCCAATGGATTTACTCGATTTTGAAGGCGAAGCGTTATATTTTGACGATCCACCGCCTGAAAATGTCACTGTGTTACTAGCAGCCGCAGCGGATGCTTACGGACAAGGCGAATCGGAATTGCCGTTATTGCAGGCTTATTTTTTCGCACCAGAACATTTAATGGTCATTGTTGCCTTATATCGTTTTTTTTATTATCAACATCGTTATCCCGAAACTTTAATTGTGGCTGAACGCGCATTAACTTTAGTTGGGCGACGGTTGCATTTTCCCGATCAGTGGTCAGCATTAACACCCGATGATTTATTGGGTGAAAATAAGCCCATGAGTTTGATTCGATTTTACTTATTAGCCTTAAAAGGCGCGGCGTATGTGTGTCTGCGTTTAGGACAGCTTGAAAATGGAAAGGCTATGGTTGAGAAAATATTGGAATTAGACCCCGAAGATCGTTTAAATGCTTCGGTGTTGAAAAACGTATTAGACGAAGCCACACGTTTACGTTTGGTGGTGTCTAATCCTTAATTTATACAGAGGGTTATCTCATGCCTACTTTAGAAGATGATTTGCAAGATTTAAGCACCGCCGAAGATTTTTTAAATTATTTCGGTATTAATTACGACATTCAAGTGGTGCAAGTGAATCGTTTGCATATTTTGCAACGTTTTCATAATTACCTGCATAAAGCCGAAAACGCCATGCCCGACGATGAAGCCGCACAACGCGAGGTTTATATCCGTTTATTAACACGGGCGTATCAAGACTTTGTTGAATCCGATGCGTTGACCGAGAAAGTGTTTAAAGTGTTTCGGATGCACGAGCCACAAACGGCTTTTGTACCGTTGGAGCAAATTATGAGTAAATCAAATCCTGCGGTTTCAGGTAAAATGTGACTTTATTTTCTTTTTTATGGCTCTGAATCAGAGGTTAATTCTGATTCAGACGATCCCAGTTTGTCAGTAAGGAATAAGTAATGCGTCCCCAATTTGAATATGGCGATTCTGTCCGTGTCGTTCGTAACGTGCGCAATGACGGTACTTTTCCCGGTAAAGAAGTGGGTGAATTATTGGTGCGACGTGGCAGCGTGGGTTATGTGCGCGATATTGGCTCATTTTTGCAAGATCAAATTATTTATACCGTTCATTTTGTTGATGAAAATCGCATGGTTGGCTGTCGAGAAGAAGAATTAATTGGCGGTGATGAATATTGGGTCGCCAGTTTATTCGAGTTCCGTGACAAAGTGACTCCAAAAATTCCCCTTGCCATTCAAGGCGAGGTCATCGCCCAACCGGGTGATGTGGGTGAAGTGTTTAAAGTGTTACGCGATGCACCGGGTGGGGTGCAGTATCACGTGCGTTTTCCCGGCCGCACCTTGCAAGTACCTGAAACGGCTCTTGATCCCGCGGGCGATTCTGTTCCCACTGCGGATGACAGGTAGGATACATTTATGAGTAGCACACCTTTAACCGTTCCCCCACCCGCCCCTGAGATTCCGGCCGAATTGGCTTATCTTATATTGCGCACCGCCTTAGCGCGTTTTAAAAAAGCCACTGCTGAATTAAACGCCGCCGAATTAAAAACCGCGCTTGCTGCCGCACGGCAACAATTTAAAGTGGAAAGTCAAATTTTATCCTCTCCCGAAGCCGCAGAAGTAGAAGTGGCTGAAGCGGATTTCATGAACCATTTAGCCGAAATTCAAGGACGTTATGAGGATCAGGCCAATTTTATGGCCGATTTGGCGCGTAATGGCATGGATTTATCGCAATTGCAAACGGCCATCCGTCGAGAATTACACGTTGAAGTGGTTTTGACACGCGTGGGCGCACGTGCTGCGGATATTAGTGATGTCGATGTTAAAATTTATTATTACATGCACCCTGAACGTTTTACACAACCCGAATTGCGTACGGCTCGCCATATTTTGCTGACGATTAATCCCGAATTTCCAGAAAATACGCGAGAACAAGCCCATCAGCGTTTAGAACAAATTCGTAAACGCTTGCTAAAAAAACCACAACGCTTTGCTGAACAAGCCATGAAACATTCCGAATGTCCAACCGCATTACAAGGTGGATTACTAGGGCGTTTACCGCAAGGCCAACTATTTCCCAGTTTAGACACGGCCTTATTTGCCTTATCCGAAGGACAAATGAGCGGTATTATTGAGTCAGAATTGGGATTTCATGTGTTGTTGTGTGAGGCGATTGAACCTGCGGGAACAATGTCTTTAAAAGACGCTTATCCCAAAATTTTGGAACATTTACAGCAGCGACGGCGACGAATTTGCCAAAAAAGTTGGTTGACCCAGATTCAAAATTTGCCACATTCGGCGCATCCCATCTAAGGAGTCTGTCATGAGTAAGCCACCTCCCCATTGTTCTTTTTGTGGAGTCGAGCAGTCGCCCGGTGTCCCGTTGATTGCGGGCGCGGAGGGGTACATTTGTGAGGCTTGTGTGCGTTTAGCCAATCAAGTCGTGACCAGTTGGGGACGTAAACGCGCTTTAGCGGATTTACATGGCCCTTTACCCACACCGTCTATGATGAAAGCCCGCTTAGATGACTACGTGATTGGGCAGGATTTAGCGAAAGAAGTGTTGTCTGTCGCCGTGTATAACCATTATAAGCGATTGAAACACGAAAGCACCCACAGCAGTATCGGTGACAATGAAGACGCAGTAGAAATTGGTAAATCTAACATTCTCATGTTAGGACCCTCAGGAACAGGAAAAACTTTATTAGCCAGTACCTTAGCAAAAATTGTGGGCGTTCCGTTTGCCATTGCCGATGCCACGACACTGACTCAAGCGGGTTATGTGGGCGATGATGTAGAAAGTATTCTGGTGCGTTTGTTAGACGTGGCAGAGGGAAATGTCGGACGGGCGGAATGGGGAATTGTTTACATTGATGAGATTGATAAAATCGCCCGCGCTTCAGAAAGTAGCACTGTTGTGCGTGATGTCTCTGGTGAAGGTGTACAACAAGCCCTGCTGAAATTGATCGAAGGCACACAAGTTAAACTGCCACAAAAAGGACGTAAACGAGATCACGGTGAGGAAATCACAATGGATACTCGTAATATTTTATTTATCGCAGGCGGTGCTTTTCCTGCATTAGAGGAATACGTTGCGCGGCGGGTTAAACCCAATCGCCGTGATATTGGTTTTCATTCTCCCGTGTTGGACGACAGCAAATTGACTTCTTCGCAATTGCTGGCCGAAACGCAACCCGAAGATTTGCGACGTTTTGGTTTAATTCCTGAATTTATCGGCCGTTTACCCGTATTGTGCGTATTGGAAGAATTGGACGAAGCCGCCTTAGTGCGTATTTTAACCGAGCCACGCAATGCCTTAACTAAGCAATACGCTAAGTTATTCGCTTACGAAGGGGTAGAATTACGTTTTACCGATACGGCATTAACTGCATTGGCACAAAAAGCCTTAGCGCGGGGTACAGGCGCACGCGGTTTGCGTAGTATTATGGAAAATGTTTTGCGTCGTTGCATGTTTGATCTGCCCTCTCGTAAAGAGGCCAGCATTTGTATTGTCGATGAAGCGGTGATTGCAGGGGAAAAAGAAGTTCAAGTCATTGATAATGAAGCGGAAAAAGCAAACGCTTCCGCGTAATTTTCTATGTATTTTTTTATTCAGCCGACCTTGAGGAGAAAAAGCAGTGAGTTTGTTAGAGACTTTAAAAGCCGAAAAATTATTGTGGCAAATGTCATTTAGCGGCGCAGTGAGTGTAGGTGAAGGGTATCGGGGTGAATTAATTCTGGTACCGGGCAAGATCAACGCTTCTGGTAATCAAAATCCTCCCGAAAAATTGGCAGCGCAAACCCTATTGATCGCCAAAGAAGGGAAAATTGATTTTTTAGCGGGTTACGTGCGCCATTTGGATTATTTAAACCATTTTGCGGAAAAATTTGTTCCTTATTGTAAAGCAGGCATTCCTTTTTACTTTTTCGTCGAAGACATTGGCAAAACGATGTCATTTGAACTGGCTGATCACCGTTTTTACGTGTTTCCATTAGACGAAGGCACGGTATGGAACGAATTTTGTGATATGTTAGGTTTAGAAAAAGGCGATTTTAAAGGCTTAGATGCAGGCGAGAAAATCGTAAAAGTCGCCGAAGAAGGCGCGAATTTTAAACCCAAAGCCGAAGAAGTCACTTTTGAAGTGGCTTTAACCCGCACCATCGCCATTCATAAAGAAGCCCGTGGCCCTGTGTAATCTTTATTTGTAGATTCATCGCCACCGCACATAAAAAGACATCAAAAATGATTTTTTGGTGTCTTTTTTGTTTTTTCGGAGACTAATGTTAGAATACTTGAATGAGACCTATGAAAAAGTACATCTTTTGTGTCCATCAAGACGCATGTTTTTTGAGCAGTGACGCAACTTGATGCAATATTTACGCTTCGATAATTGGCAGCATTCAACGGGTTTTATGTTTGAAGCCCTCCCTAGGCGTGATTCTTGAGTTGCTTGGTAGGGCTTAAATTGAGAATTGTTGATGTATAATTAAACAATTTAATTTTGTGCTATGCGCTTAACCAATCACTCTATTTTTCACTATTCTTCATTATTCATACGTTTGTCACAAAATGGGATTGCATTTATCCTAAAAATAATGGCATTGTACAATCTCTATTGATGCTGGTTATAAAACATCTGCTATAAGGAGGGACGATTCTCATGAGCATTACTAAAAAATTCTTGAAAACTAAGCCCGTGTGCAAAGTGACTTTTGAACTGTCTAAAGTCGGCGCAAAAAACGCAGAAACGGTGCATCTGGTGGGCGACTTTAATCAATGGGATCAGCACAATCTACCCATGAAAAAACAGAAAGATGGCAGTTTTAAAATTGTCTTAGATTTAGCCACAGGCCACGAGTATCAGTTTCGCTACGTGTTAGATGATACGCTATGGAAAAATGAAGATGGTGCAGATGGTTACGCGCCTTCTCCGTTTGGTGACAACAATTCGTTACTGAAAATTTAACAGACTCAACCCATTTTGCCACGCACAGCGTGGCAAAATGATTATTTTTGTGTATAAAGTGAATGTTGTTAAACAGAAACTTGTATAATATAGCTACCGCAACGTAAAAAGAATATTCAAACCTGTGAAGTTTCCTACAAATTTGACAGGTTCAGATTATCTTTTTATAGTGCCTCAACTATATCTGTGTGCTTATTGCAATGATAAATGGTTAAGGAGAATCAATTGTGGATATTGGTGAATTACTGGCGTTTGGCGTAAAAAATGGCTCATCTGACTTGCATTTGTCGGCAGGAATGCCGCCGATGATTCGGGTGAGTGGTGATATGCGTAAAATTAACGTGCCTGAATTAAATCACAGTCAAGTGCGCGATATGGTTTATGACATCATGAACGATAAACAGCGTAAAGATTATGAAAAATATTTGGAATGTGACTTTTCATTTGAAATTCCTGGTTTAGCGCGTTTTCGCGTCAATGCGTATAACCATAATCGCGGTGCGGGTGCAGTATTTCGGACAATTCCTTCTTTAATTCTTACGTTAGAACAGCTTAATGCGCCGGCCATTTTTAAACAATTAGCGGAAATTCCGCGGGGAATGTGTTTGGTGACAGGGCCGACAGGGTCGGGAAAATCGACCACCTTGGCTGCAATGATCAATTACCGTAATGAAACTGAATACGGTCATATTCTTACCATTGAAGACCCAATTGAATTTGTGCATCCCAGTAAACGCTGTTTGATTACACAACGGGAAGTGAAACGGGATACACTGGGATTTAACGAAGCCTTGCGTTCGGCTTTGCGTCAAGACCCCGATGTGATTTTGGTGGGGGAAATGCGCGATTTGGAAACGATTTCACTGGCCTTGTCTGCGGCAGAAACAGGACATGCTGTATTCGGCACACTGCACACCAGCTCGGCCGCAAAAACCATTGACCGCTTGGTTGACGTATTTCCCGCAGCGGAAAAAGACATGGTACGCGCCATGTTATCCGAATCGCTCAAAGCGGTCATTTCACAAACGTTGTTGAAAAAAGTTGGCGGTGGTCGGGTCGCGGCGCATGAAATCCTCATCGGTACGCCTGCGATGAAAAACTTAATTCGGGAAAATAAATTGGCGCAAATGTACTCGGCCATTCAAACAGGGCAAAAATTCGGAATGCAAACCTTAGAACAGAATTTGCAATTACTCTTGCAAAAAAATCTTATTACCCGCGAAGCTGCCCGCGAAAAAGCTAATATTAAAGACGCTTTTAATTAATCCTTGCTAATCACCCCACCACAACTTAATAGGAGCAATCGAAAATGGAAAGACAAGAAGCGATGGCGTTGATGATCAAGTTGCTCAAATTGATGTTAAAAGAAGGCGGATCGGATTTATTTATTACCGCAGGTTTTCCTCCCGCAATGAAAGCCAAAGGAAAAATGACTCCGATGATGAAGCAACCGTTATCCAGCAACGATTCTAAAGCCTTAACGCAATGCGTCATGAACGACCGTCAATTGAAAGAATTTGAAGAGACGAAGGAGTGCAATTTT
Organism: Thioflexithrix psekupsensis; assembly: GCF_002149925.1. Lineage (NCBI taxonomy): Bacteria > Pseudomonadati > Pseudomonadota > Gammaproteobacteria > Thiotrichales > Thioflexithrix > Thioflexithrix psekupsensis. The sequence goes on from NZ_MSLT01000024.1 coordinate 26,094, forward strand.
GCGATTGCGCCGCCGGGAGTGGGACGATTTCGTTGCAATGCTTTTGTGCAGCAAGGGTGTCAAGGTTTGGTGATACGGGTTATTCCCACCGAAGTGCCGAATTTTGAAAAATTAGGTTTACCCGAAGTATTAAAAGAAGTGATGATGGCTAAAAATGGGATTATCATCATGGTGGGTGGAACGGGGTCAGGGAAATCGACCACGATGGCCGCCATGATCGATTACCGCAACGCCACCACCTACGGTCACATTATCACGTTAGAAGACCCCATTGAATTCGTACATCCGCATAAAAACTGCGTGATCATGCAGCGCGAAGTGGGCGTAGATACGAAAAGTTGGGGCGCGGCTTTGCATAATACTTTACGTCAAGCTCCAGACATGATTCTGCTGGGGGAAATTCGAGACGAAGAAATTATGAATTTCTCCTTAGAATTCGCCCAAACGGGTCACTTGGCTTTAGGCACATTGCACGCGAATAACGCCAACCAAGCCATTGATCGGGTATTGGGTTTCTTTGCCATTGAGAAACAGAAAAAATTACGCCAAGATATTTCTTTAAACTTACGTGCGGTCATTTCGCAACGTTTAATTAAAACAGTCGATGGTGGTCGTTGTGCGGCGATTGAGATTTTATTAAATTCGCCACTGATTGCAGAATTAATTGCCGCAGGAGATGTGGGTGGAATTAAACCCATTATGGCGAAATCTTCCGAAGACGGAATGCAGACATTCGACCAAGCCTTATTTAAACTCTATGAAGCGGGTAAAATTACCCTTGAAGAAGCCTTGCGTAATGCTGATTCTGCAAACGAATTGCGTTTGAAGATTAAACTGGAAAGCAAAAACAGCAAAGGCAGGGATTTATTGGATGGAAGCACCATTGCTCTGCAAGACATTCCCAAAGAATAATAATAAGAAAATTCCTACGTTGGCACTTTTGACTGCGAAGCGATAACACTATGGATTTAACGCCTTATTTGAAACTCATGCACGACAAACAAGCCTCAGATATGTTTGTCATTCCCGGTGCGCCGGTAAAGGTTCGTTTAGAAGGCAAAGATAAGCCCGTCGGTAAAGATGTGGTTACGCCAGAAATGAGCAAATTAGGGGCTTATTCAATCATGAGTCCCGAACATAAAAAGCAATTGGCCGAAAAGAAAAACGTTGACTTTACTTTTCCCATGCCCAGCGATAATACTGTTCATTTTCGCGCCATTATTTCTTATGAAAATAAGCAAGTCATGATGATTGTGCGCCCCGCCAAAGTGGAAAAAGCAGAGAAAACGGAGAAAGCCGAAAAACCTGCCCCTGCGCCCGCTGCGGCAGTGTCTTCAGGAGACAGTGACGAAATTCAAGTGTTGGGTGCGCCGCCACAAGGTCATTTGGATTTATTGCCGTATTTGCGTGAAGTGATTAAGCGAGAAGGCTCGGATTTATTTTTAACCGTGGGTTCATCGGTGAAGGTAAAGATTTCGGGTAAAGCCATTGCATTTGATCGCTTTATTTTAACGCCAGAAATGACGAAGTCAGCCGTATTTGGCATTATGACCGATGAGCAAATTGAAGAATTTGAACGCACTAAAGATTTAGATTTCGCCATTGAAATGCCAGATGGCAGTGCGCGATTTCGTGCCAATGCGTTTTATCAACGCAAAACCATTGGTTTAGTCATGCGTTTAATTCCTTCAAAAATCCCTAATGCCAAAGATATAGGAACGCCTGAAGCGTTATTAGAATTAATTATGGCAAAACGCGGATTATTATTAATGGTGGGTGGAACGGGATCGGGTAAATCTACGACTTTGGCGGCCATGATTAATCACCGTAATGCCAATTCACCGGGGCATATTTTAACCATTGAAGACCCTGTGGAATTTTCTCATCCCAATCAAATGTCTATCGTCAATCAGCGTGAAGTGGGCGTGGATACGGCCTCTTATGCGCGGGCATTAAAAGCCTCATTGCGTGAAGCTCCTGACGTGATATTGATTGGGGAAATTCGAGATCGAGAAACGATGGAAGCGGGCTTAGAATTAGCCAATACGGGACATTTATGTATCTCGACCATGCACGCCAATAATGCGAATCAGGCAATGGAGCGGATTATTAACATGTTTCCCAACGCCATGCACAAGCAATTGTTAATGGATATTTCAGGCAGTTTACAAGCGGTGGTTTCTCAACGTTTAATTCCTGATGTGCGAGGAAAGCGGGTGGCTGCGATTGAAGTGTTAATTAATACGCCGCACATTGCCAACTTAATTATGCAAGGTAAATTAAACGAAATTAAAGAAGCCATGCAAAGCAGCGGTACAAAGGGAATGAAAACTTTTGACGGTGCGTTATTTGACTTGTATCGAGACGGTAAAATTAGCTTAGAAGAAGCATTAAAAAATGCAGATTCTCGCAACGATTTAGAAGCGAAAATTAATTTCGGATAAGGCGACTGCGCCACACCCAAACCCCAAACAGAACAAGAAAACGCAGGGTAAAACAGTCTATTGGGCGATTTTGCTCTGCGTGGGTGATTTTCAACTTTTGTAACTCCTGCTATGTAAGAGATTTTAGGTTAAAATAGCCAGTCATTTTAAGGTAAAATAAAAGACAATGGGCTATCACTTTAATCTCAATCCAATGAATCAACACGCATTAACTTATACCATTTCTCTGTTACTACTCAGCATTGGTTTTGCCATTCCAATTTCTAATGCGTTGACTAATATTCTTATTTTTCTGGCATTAATGACCATTTTATTAATAAAAAATAGCGATAGTTTATTTAATCATTTAAATAAAAATCCTATTGCATGGACAGCGATGGGATTATTAATAGTTATTTTACTGGGCATTAGCTACACCACGGTGTCGTTACCTCAAGCCTTAGAAATGCTGGTTAAATACCGAGAATTATTATATATTCCGTTATTAATAATTCTGTTTCAATATAGCCGCTGTCAACAATGGGCATTATGGGCATTTATGTCAGCGATGTTAGTGACATTAATTCTTTCTTATTTAATTGCTTTGGGTTGGGGAGAATGGGGTAAAGGTGACAGTGCGAATCCCTTTGTGTTTAAAAATCACATTACGCAAGGCATTTTAATGGCTTTATTTGCCTATTTTCTGGCTATTTGGGCTTTATACTGGCCGCGGTGGCGTATTGTTGCGTGGGGGTTATGTGGATTAGCGGTGTTTAATGTGCTGTTGATGACGCAAGGGCGCAGTGGTTATTTAATTTTTGCCTGTTTATTTTTACTGCTGATTTATCATCTTTGGCAATGGCGCGGATTAATTTTTATTTTGGTGATTGCTTTAATCACTATTAGCGTCATGTTATTGGCTTCTAATCGCGTGCAAAATCGCGTGCAAATTTTGACTCAAGATATTGAAGATCATCAAGCAGGATTGCGCACGAATTCTAATGCGTTGCGTTATGATTTCTTACGTAATAGCAGCCACATTGCTTTACAATCTCCATTCATTGGACATGGTACGGGTAGTTTTAAATTAGTTTATCAAGAATTTGTGCTAAACCATACCGTACATCGTTATTTTTCCGAAAATCCGCACAATGAATATTTAATGATTGCGGTACAATGGGGTGCATTAGGATTATTATTATGGCTGTTATTACTGTTTTTATTATGGCGCAATACTCGTCATTATCCCCCTTTGTGGCAATGGCAAGCGCGGGGTTTTGTGCTGGCGATTGTGGTGGGATCGCTGGTCAATTCGCTGTTATTAGACACGACGGAAGGGCATTTATTCGCTTATTTAACGGCTTTATTTTTCAGTTTTGATGAGAAAAATGGGTCTTCTATTTTACAAGATAATTAGATTTGAGATTTTATTGTTATGACACCTTTAAAAAATGACAGATTTATTCGCGCCTTATTGCGCCAATCCGTCGATAAAACGCCCGTATGGATGATGCGTCAAGCAGGGCGTTATTTGCCTGAATATCGTGCGACTCGTGCCAAAGCAGGCGATTTTTTAACCTTATGCAAAACGCCAGAATTAGCCTGTGAAGTGACCTTGCAACCTTTGGATCGTTATCCGCTGGATGCCGCGATTTTATTTTCTGATATTTTAACCATTCCTGATGCAATGGGATTGGGTTTATATTTTAGTGAAGGCGAAGGGCCTGGTTTTAAAAAAATCATTCGTAGCGCGTCAGATGTTGCGTCATTAGGCGTTCCAGACCCGATGGTAGAATTGCGTTATGTCATGGATGCGGTGAGTTTAATTCGTCGAGAATTAGCGGGAAAAGTGCCATTAATTGGCTTTTCGGGCAGCCCTTTTACTTTAGCCACTTATATGGTTGAAGGGGGCAGCACGAAAAACTTTCAATACATTAAACAATTCTTATTTTCTCAACCTGAATCCGCACATCAATTATTAGCCTTATTAGCACAAACTATTAGTGATTATTTAAATGCCCAAATTAAATCAGGCGCACAGGCCGTAATGATTTTTGATACGTGGGGCGGTGTGTTGACTACACGCGATTATTTAACTTTTTCTTTAGCCTACATGCGTTTGATTGTGGATCGGTTAATTCGAGAACAAGAGGGGCAGAAAATTCCCGTGATTTTATTTACTAAAAATGGCGCATTATGGTTAGAATCAATGGCCGAAACGGGTTGTGATGCTTTAGGATTAGATTGGATGTTGCCCATTGGCGAAGCGCGGGCGCGTGTGGGGCATCGTGTGGCGTTGCAAGGCAATATGGATCCGTGCATTCTTTACGCACCGCCTGCGCGCATTGAAGCTGAAGTGGCAGATATTTTAGCCAGTTATGGCGTGGGCAATGGGCATGTGTTTAATTTAGGACACGGCATTCATCCGCAAATTAATCCCGAACATGTCGATGTTTTTATTCGCGCTGTGCATGAATTAAGCGCGCCTTATCATCAGGCGAATTCTGTTTAATTTCACGCTGATATTAAATGGGTAATTAAAAATAATGTCCGCAGTGATTGAAGTGCGTCATTTAAAAACGCAATTAGGCGAACATCTCATTCATGAAGATGTCAGTTTTGACGTGCATCAAGGCGATATTATGGGCATTATTGGCGGCAGTGGCACGGGAAAATCGGTGTTATTGCGTGAAATTACGCGCTTAATTAAACCTGTTAGCGGCTCTATTAAAATTTTTGGTGAAGAAATTTTAAATCGCAGTGAAAATGAAACCGCTTGGATTCGGCGACAATGTGGCATTATGTTTCAAAATGGCGCATTATTTAGCGCATTAACCGTGGCTGAAAATGTCGCCGTTCCATTGCAAGAACATACGCAATTAAGTCCGCGTTTAATTGCTGAAATTGCCGCTTATAAAATTGCTTTAGTGGGATTGCCACCGAGTGCGGCAAATAAATATCCTTCTCAATTAAGTGGCGGCATGATTAAACGTGCCAGTGTGGCACGAGCATTGGCATTAGATGCGCATATTTTATTTTTAGATGAACCCACAGCAGGATTAGACCCTGTTGGCGCGGGTGCATTAGACGAATTAATTTTGCAATTGCGTGACTTATTAGGATTAACCGTGGTATTAGTGACCCATGATTTAGATTCTTTATGGAAAGTCACGAATAAAATTACCGTATTAGCAGAAAAGAAAGTTCTCACTGTCGCGCCTATTCAAACTTTAATTACAATGGATTATCCGTGGCTAATTGAGTATTTTCAAGGCGCACGCGGCCGCGTTGCCACGCAGGAGTATTCATGGACAATAAAGTAAATTATGCCTTAATTGGTTTTTTAGTGATTATATTAAGTTTAATTTTTGTTGCTACCCTATTATGGTTGGGCGTTCGTGCGGATAAAAAAGAATATAAAACTTATGTGGTTTATATGAAAGAATCGGTATCAGGTTTAAATAAAAATGCAGCGGTTAAATATCAAGGAGTAGATGTGGGATCGGTTTATGCGATTTCTTTTACGCCGAAGCGGCCGGGCGAGGTGCAATTGTTATTAAAAATTGAAGAAGGCACGCCATTACGCGCCGATGCCACCGCCACATTAGCGTCACAGGGTTTAACGGGATTAGCCTATATCGAATTGGACGGGGGAACAAGTGAGAATTTATTGCCTATGGATTCGCCTTATCCTGAAATTAAAAGTAAGCCTTCTTTATTCGTGCGTTTAGACACTGCCGTTTCTGAATTGGTCGATAATGCCGATGGTTTAGCCGAAGTGGCAAGAAATTTATTGGCGGGCTTAAAACAATTGTCTCAAGAGGCGCAATCATTGGTTTCAAAAGAAAATCAAGAAGCTGTCGCAGAAACTTTGCATAATATTAGACGAATCACGGATAATTTAGCTCGTCAAACGGATCGTTTTGATCAAATTACCCAAAGTACAGAAATGACTTTAAAAAATAGTGAGAAAATTACCGCCGTTTTACCCGATTTATTAACTCAATTACAATATAATTTAGCGGCTTTCTCCCGCACGGCTGACAGCATTACCCAAACTTCTGACAGCGTTAATGTGGTGGTGAAACAATCGCAACAAGATATTAAGAAAACCACCGCAGCCATTGCTGAAACTGCAAATCATTTAAATCAAGACATGTCAAAAATAACACGAGAAATTGTGCCGCAATTTTCTCTATTACTCAGCGAATTGCAAAGCGTAACTCGCTCTTTTAATGAATTCAATCGAGAATTAAAACGTCAACCGGATATGTTAATTTTCGGCCGCGAACGCCCGCCGGCGGGACCTGGAGAATAAAAACATGATAATGAAATGGCTTTCATTATTTTTCATCACGCTGCTATTTATATCAGGATGTAGCGTTTTAAGCTCTAAACCTTATCCCATTTATTACCAATTAAATCCTGAGATTTCATTTCAGCCCAATTTTAATATCGAGGGTAAAAGTTTATTTATTGCCAAACCCAGAGCGGCCGTAGGATTTGATTCTAGCCATCAAGTTTATATTAAAAATATTCATCAATTGGAACATTATCGCAACAGCCAATGGATTGCGCCACCTGCGGAATTATTATTGCCGTTATTGGTGCGTTATTTAGAGGGCAGTGGTGCATTTAATGCGGTATGGGCAGAGGGCAGTTCTCCCGTGATGGGCGAATGGCGTTTAGACACGGAATTATTGCGTTTACAACAAGAATTTTTTAGCGTTCCGAGCCAAGTGCGCTTGCAATTGCGTTGGCAATTGTTGGATTTGCGTAAGCAACAAATTGTGGATATTCAATATGTTGACGTGCTTATTCCCGCGCCCAGTGAAGATGCTCTGGGTGGTGTACAAGCCACACACGAAGCGGTCACAGTCGCACTGACGCAACTCAGTGACGCGCTCGCTACAATCGCCAATCGTGCGAATCTCAGCACAAAATAAACGGGTAAAAATTGGTTTTTCTTTATGGAAAATAAGCCGAATATTTCTTTAATCAATCCATTTCAACCATTTGCGCCATTACAGCCTGAAATGGATCAAGCCATTTTTCGTGGACGAGCCGATTTAGCCAATCGTTTAATTTTATTGCCGCTCTTTCCAGAACATAAAACCACACTGGTATTGTCGGGGCCAATGCGCAGTGGAAAAACTTCTTTTTTAAACATGTTGCCTTCTTTATTAACCGAGAATTGTTTATTCATTCAATTAACGCCTAATACGCCTTATATTATTCCTGATATTTATTTTCAAACGATTGTGGAACAAGCCCGTGAACAAATTAAAGCCCGCTATCATTTAATATTGCCGTCATTGCCCTCTGATCATAATCCTTATCAAGCGGGTTTACGTTGGTTAGATGGTCTGAATCACCGTGGTAATGAATTGCAAATTGTTTTATTACTAGACGATTTTGAAAAGCTGCCTGATTTATTTGTGGGGGGGCGTTTTGCGTTTTTAGATTTTTTAGCGTTATTACAAAAAGTAGTGACTCAATTTGAAAATATTCATTTATTATTAAGCAGCGAATATACTTTAGAAGAAATGATTGAAACCGAATTGGCTTGGTTAGAATATTTGCCGAAATTTCGCCAATTATATTTAGAATTATTATCTCCTGTCACTGCAAAAAATTTATTACAACAGCCTGTCATTACTTTCCCAGAACAATTAATTGATGCGTCATTTGCCGAATCAATCGCAGTAAAAACAGGTGGCCATCCTTATTTATTACAATTATTTGGTTATGTGATAGTAGAATTCTTAAATGAACAACAACAAAATTATATTTCGCCAAAAGATAAAATAATAATGACTGAGCGCGTATTAGAAATGGCTACGCCTTTTTTCCAGCAAATCATGCAAAAATATACTGCATTTCATACCCCTTTAATGCAAATGGCAAAAAATGAGATAATAACGACTGAATTTACTGCGATGCAACAACGTTATTTAAAACGCCATTGGCTATTAAATGAAAAAAATAAGTTAGCTATTCCTTTATTACAGCAATGGCTGATTAAAAATCAATCTACGAATGAATTAACGCGGCTTCCTACTGTGTAATTTGGAGCAAATAGAGTGACCCCTAATTTTATTCCGTTCGCTTTACCTGATATTGGTGAAGAAGAGATTAATGAAGTCATTGATACTTTACGTTCAGGCTGGCTCACGACGGGACCTAAAACGCGCTTATTTGAGCAGCAATTTGCCGAATTTATCGGCGTTAAACATGCGTTAGCGGTGAATTCTGGCACGGCGGCTTTGCATTTGGGATTGGAAGCGGTGGGGATTCAGGCGGGGGATAAGGTGGCGACTACGCCTTATACTTTTACTGCCACAGCCGAAGTGATTCGTTATTTAGGGGCTGATCCTGTTTTTGTGGATATTGATCCGCGCACTTTTAATATAGATGTGAATCAATTGGCTAATGTTTTGGCTTCAACGGATAGAATTAAAGCCATTATTCCTGTGCATATTGCAGGGCAAAGTTGCGATATGGATGGCATTTTAAAACTGGCAAAAGAATATGATATAAAAGTGATTGAAGATGCCGCTCATGCTTTGCCCACTTATTATAAAGAAAAGTTAATTGGCACTTTAGGTGATGTCACCGCATACAGTTTTTACGCCACCAAACCGCTGGCAACGGGAGAAGGGGGAATGCTGGTGACTCCCCATGATGATTATGCAGAACGCTTTAAAATCATGCGCTTACATGGCATTAACCGCGATGTGTTTAAACGGGAATCGACACCACAACCGAGTTGGTATTATGAAGTGGTGGCTCCGGGCTTTAAATACAACATGAGCGACATCATGGCTGCTTTAGGCATACAACAATTGCACAAAGTAGAACAATCGCTGCATCGCCGTGCGACTATTGCCGCTCGCTATGATGCCAGTTTTAGCGATTTGCCCTTACAACGTCCTTATCGAGATGAAAACAGCAGCCATGCGTGGCATTTGTACATTATTCAATTAAATTTGGCGGAATTAACCCTTAATCGCGATCAATTTATTGAGGCGTTAAAACAACGTGGCATTGGTGCCAGTGTGCATTTTATTCCGCTGCATATTCAACCTTATTGGCGAGATCGTTATGGTTTTCAACCGCATGATTTTCCTTATGCTTTAGAAACTTATCAGCGTTCTTTAAGTTTGCCCATTTATCCAACATTAAGTGAGCAAGACGTTTCTTATATTATCTCTACCGTTCAAGACATTTGTCACGAGGCAGCGCGTTAATTCAATGCACAGTAAGCGAATTTTTGATTTATTATTTGTGATTCCGGGCTTATTATTATTGAGTCCGTTATTATTATTTATCGCACTTCTGATTAAATTAGACAGTCGCGGTCCTGTTTTCTTTATGCAAACCCGAATTGGTCAATATGGAAAACCGTTTAATATTATTAAATTTCGCACCATGCGCGTGGCGAATAAAGGCTTAAAATTAACCATTGGTAAAGATGAGCGAATTACTCGAATCGGCCATTGGTTGCGTTATTATAAATTAGACGAATTGCCGCAATTAATTAACGTGTTGCGTGGTGAAATGAGTTTAGTGGGGCCGAGACCAGAAGTCCCTGAATATGTGGCACTTTATCCAGATGAGATTCGAGATCGGGTGTTATCTGTTCCTGTGGGAATGACGGATTTTGCTTCTATTGAATTTCGTCATGAAAGTGAATTATTAGCCACATCACACCAGCCAGAAATTGATTATATTGAAAAAATATTGCCTATTAAATTGGCTTACCATCAACAATATGTGAATGAACGATCATTATGGTTGGATTTTCGCTTAATTTTACTGACTTTTAAACATATTTTTCACCACCCATGAAACTTTATTTTAAACGTTTACCCGTGATTTTACACGATCTGCTGATGGTGGTGTTGGCGTGGGGACTGGCTATAGTCATACGTTATGATTGGCCATTGCCTGACGACGTACAAATGTTGTTTATCCCTATTTTGTGGGTGGTGGTGGCGATTCAAGGCGTGGTATTGTGGTACAGTGGTTTGTACAAAGGCATTTGGCGATTTTGTAGTATGCCTGATTTTGTCCGCATTTTACGCGCTGCGGTATTGGGAACATTGTTGATTATTCTGGTATTAATGCTGTTTAATCGTTTAGAAGGCATTCCACGTAGTTCGCTCATTTTGTATCCTATTTTGCTGATTTTCCTGTTGGGAATGCCGCGATTGTTGTACAGATTGTATCATGAACACTCATGGTTACTGACTGCGCCGACGCACCAGCGCGTGCTGGTATTGGGGGCGGGAACGTCGGGGGATATGTTGGTACGTGATATGTTGCGTAATCCGAATTGTGGCTATATTCCCGTGGGCTTCTTGGACGATCAACCGCGTTTGCACGGCGGAAATGTACAAGGTGTTCCCGTGTTGGGGGCAATAAATACCTTATCTGAAGTGGCTGACAGTTTTTCAATTGATTTGATTGTGATTGCCATGCCGTCGGCATCGGATCAGCAAATGCAGCGCGTTGTGGAATACTGTGAACGCAGTCACGTGCCTTTTCGTACTCTACCTAAATTCGATCACTTGATCAGTCAACAGGTCAATTTAAGTGACTTACGTGATGTGTCGATTGATGATTTATTGGGACGGGCGCGGGTACAGTTGGATTGGGCGCAGATCGAGCAGGGCTTATCAGGAAAAACCGTGATGGTGAGCGGGGGAGGTGGTTCGATTGGGACGGAACTGTGCCGACAAATTGCCCGCTTACAACCTTCTGCGTTGGTGATTTTTGAGCGATGCGAATACAATTTGTATCAGGCTGAACTGCTATTGCGTGCGACATTTCCAGATTTAAAGTTATACATTCATTTGGGAGATGTGGGGGATCGCAAGGCTGTACGTCATATTTTGACGAAATATCGCCCGCAGATTATTTTTCACGCGGCCGCTTATAAACATGTGCCTATGTTGCAAACGCAGATTAGAGAAGCGGTAAAGAATAATGTGATTGGCACGCGAATTTTGGCCGAATCGGCAGCACAATTGGGCTGTGAAAAGTTTGTGTTAATTTCTACCGATAAAGCGGTAAATCCCAGCAATATTATGGGCGCAACAAAAAGAGCCGCGGAAATCTTTTGTCAGGGAATGAATGCCCACACTAAAACTCATTTTTTAACGGTGCGTTTTGGCAATGTATTGGGGTCGGCAGGGAGCGTGGTGCCGTTGTTTAAAAAACAAATTGCCGCAGGCGGCCCCGTAACAGTCACTCATCCTGAAATCAGCCGCTATTTTATGACCATTCCCGAAGCCTGCCAATTGATTTTACAAGCGGGCGCAATGGGTCATGGCGGGGAGATTTTTGTGCTGGATATGGGGACACCCATCCCTATCCGTTATTTAGCCGAACAGATGATTCGTTTAGCGGGTAAAACTCCTAATGAAGATATTGCCATTATTTATACTGGATTGCGGCCGGGAGAAAAATTACACGAAGAATTATTTCATTTGGATGAAACGCTACAACCCACTTCCCACCAAAAAATCTTATTAGCCGCGCATAATCAAGAAGAAGATTGGGATGGTTTATTGACGCATTTAGATCAATTGCAATGTGCGTGTGATCGTTATGATGAAAAGGGCATTGAACATTTATTAAAATTATTAGTGCCAAAATTGGGTGAACAAAATTAAAAAGCTATAAAATGAGATTTGACGAATGCGTTTATTAAAATATGGATTTTTTGGACTGTTAATCACTTTTTTTCTTTTTGTCATTGTTGCAGGGGTAGGAACAGGGACAAATGCAGGCTCTAATTGGTTAATAAAAAATGTCGGCCATGCTTTAGGTGGTGAATTAGAAATAGAGCGAATTGAAGGGCATTTATTAGACGAATTATCCCTGCATCAAGTCCGTTATCGCCGTGGCGAATTAAGCGTGAATGCGGAACAAATTAAGTGGGCATGGCAACCGAGTGCTTTATTTCGTGGTTTATTGCATATTAATCGTATTGAATTGCAACAAGTCACCTTAATTTTGCCACCCTCTCGTGAGGATACCCCACCCAATGATACTCCGTTTGAAATGCCAGAGATTCGCTTGCCCATTAAAGCGCAAATTGACGCATTAATAGTGCAGCAATTTACGCTGCATCATCATCAAGATCAACCGCCATTTATTCTTGATCATGCCTCGTTACAAGCGCGGGTGGATCAACAGTTGTTTATTGAACAATTACGTGTTAAAACGCCTGAATTTAATAGTGAACTTGATTTGTCAGGACAATTTGAATTATTACGTCCTCATGCTTTGCAATTGGCTTTACAGGCACGAGCCGATTTACCCGAAGCTCCCGCCACCACATTAGCCCTTACCGCGCAAGGCCAATTAGCAGCCATTAACACGGAAATTAAAATAGATGGTTATTTTCCTTTATTAGTACAAGCCACAATAGAATCCGTTCTCACTGATCCACAATGGAAATTAGCGGTTATGTGGGATGAATTAAAATATCCTATTGCTGCTCCAGAATATTTTTTAAAAAATGGCAAAATAGAAGCAAAAGGTGATTTAAAAACCTATCAAATAAGTAGCCAATTAAGTACCGCAGTTCCCCAACTTCCAGCCGTTCAATGGCAATTTAAAGGCACAGGAGATTTAAACCAGTTTCGTTTAGAAAATTTATTGGCAAAGTTACCACAAGGCGATGTGAATCTTCAAGCGAATGTACAATGGTTGCCTGAATTGCAAGCGGATTTTAATTTTACCGCGAAAGAATTGGCTATTGCTGAGTATTGGCCGCCTGAATTGCCAGCGATTAATGCGAATATTAAAGGGCAATTTGCACAACAACAATTGACAGTGGCGCATTTACAATTAGATTTGCCAAATAACACGCAATTAAAAGCCCAAGCTGATATTAAATTAGACAATCCTGCTGATCCCTATATTGATGCCGTATTGAATTGGCAAGAATTGCGCTGGCCGCCGACAGGTACGCCATTAGCCAGTTTACCGAAAGGCCAAGCCGAATTTAAAGGCACGCCGAGTGCCTATCTGTTAAATCTTATTACTGATTTAATGGGTCAAGATATTCCGAAAAGTAAAATTAATTTAACGGCAAAAGGTTCGACTCAAGAAGCAAAAATAGAAACCTTAAAAATTGATGTCTTAAAAGGTCAAATCAATACTCAAGGCAATGTGCAATGGTTGCCCCATGTTAAGTGGAATTTAGCCGTGAAAGGTCAACAAATTAAACCTGAAACGCAATGGCCAGAATTCCCCGGCACTTTAGCTTTAAATTTAACCACTGAGGGTCAATTAATCGATAAGTTACAAGCACAATTAGAATTAACCCAATTAAAAGGACAATTGCGTGGTTATCCGTTGGATTTAACGTTGACGGCTCAAGCCAATGGGGATCGTTATCAAATTCAGCAATTAAAGTTCCGTTCGGGAGAGAATCAACTCACCGCTAAAGCCGATTATCAACAGCAATTAACTGCGGAATGGACATTAGATTTGCGTCGTTTAGCCGCATTATTACCGAACGCCCAAGGACAATTAAGCAGCAAAGGCACGATCAGCGGCAATCCCCAATCTCCGCACATTAAAGCGCACATTAAGGGAGAAAAATTGGGATTTGATGAATTAACATTGCAACAATTAGCCGTAGATATGGAAGCCAATTTAGGCAAACCAGATAGCCCCTTAAATCTCAACTTATTATTGAAACAATTACATCAAGCAGATGAGTTATTATTAAGCGATGCGTCTATTGTTGGTACGGGAACGATTAAACAACATCAAATTAAATTAAATGCCAAAGCTCCAATGCAAGATGTGGCGTTGCAATTAAATGGTGGATTAAAACTGGATCAATTGGATTGGCAAGGACAATGGCAACAATTGCAAGTTAAATTTAAAGAAAACTTAGCCAAAGCAGGGGAATGGCAATTGCAACAAGCCAGCCCCCTTTCTTTTAATGGCAAAAAAACTCAAGTGCAATTGCAAGATTTTTGTCTACGCCAAAAAAATAATAATATGCAATTCTGTCTCACCGCACAACACGACAGTAAAAATAGTCAATTAGATTTTCGTTTGAAAGAATTATCTTTAAATGTAATAAATCCCGATTTAACAGGAACGATACAGGGAGAATTAACAGCCAATTATCGTCCTAATGGACAAATTGCCGCTAATGGCCAATTTCGCGTCTCGCCAGGGGCATTTGTGACTGAAATAGAAGAGGGTCGCCGCCAGCAATTAAAATATGAAGGAGGCATGCTCGAATTAAGCATAAATGAAACAGGCTTAACCAGCCGCTTAGATTTTAAATTGTTGCAACACAGTGCGTTACAAGGACGATTGCATTTGCCCGGATTTAATCGCCTGCCTTTGTCAGAACAGCAAACGTTAAATGCACAATTAATGGGTGATATTGGTGATTTAGCGTTGATAAGTATTTTTGTGCCAATGTTGGAAGAAGTAAAAGGTAAATTATCGCTTAATGTGTCTGCCGAAGGCTTGTTAAAACAACCGTTAATTCAAGGTAAAGTGCGTTTGAGTGAAGCGCAATTAAATGTGCCTTTATTGGGCATGGAATTAAGAGATTTATACGCCAATATTGACAGCGATTTGCAAACATTAGGTTTATTAAAAATAGATATTGGCGCACGTTCGGGTAATGGCAATTTAAATATTATTGGTCAAGCCAATCCATTGACGCAACAAGTCGATTTAACTTTACAGGGTGATCAATTTCGCTTGTTGAATAACGTCGATGCGTTTGTGGTTATTTCGCCGAATATTAATGTCAAAGTTAAAGAAGAAAATGTAAACATTACGGGAACATTAACCATTCCTGAAGCGAATATTACGCCAAATATGGTGGTCAGCGATGGCAGTACCAGTGTGGGCGGCGCGGTGCGCGCTTCGCAAGATGTCGTGATCATTAACGATCCCAATGCCACTGAAGAAAGCAAAATATTAGGCATTGCAGAACAATTAAAATTAAGCATGAATTTACTGGTTAAATTAGGCGATACTATTCATGTTGATGCCGTTGGTTTTAAAAGCCAAGTAAAAGGACAAATTCGTTTAACCCATCGTCCACAAGATATTGAATTATTACCCATTGCGAATGGAGAATTGCAGATTATTAACGGCACATTTCGCTCTTATGGACAGGATTTAGAAATTGATCGTGGACGCGTTATTTTCGCCAATACTATAGTGACTAAACCTGAATTAAATATTAAAGCCGTACGGCGCATTTATGGCGATCAAAAAGTAGAAGCCGCAGGAGTTCACATTACGGGAAATCCTGAAAAAATTAATTTAGATTTATTTTCGCAACCTTCTATGCCGCAAGATCAAATTATTTCCTATCTTTTAACAGGAAAAGGTTTTGATCCCAGTAATCCTGATCATACCATTGGCTGGGGAACTTATATTTTACCCAATTTATATATTAGTTATGGAATCAGTTTATTAAACCAAAGCAATATCTTTAGCGTTCGCTATGAATTAAATAAAACATGGGGGGTAGAAATTAATATTGCTGAAGAAGATAAAGGGATCGATTTTTCTTATACTTTGGAGCGTTAAATTAGGTTTGAATTAAAGGTAGGGTAAAATAAAATAAACTGCCTTGTTCTGGCCAACTTTCTGCACCCACTTCGCCGTTTAATTTCTCCGTGATTTGCTGCACAATCGATAAACCCAAGCCATGCCCTTCCACGCGGCGAGTTTCTAGGCGAGTAAACGGCGTGAATAATTCTGAGCGCATTTCCTCAGCAATACCTTGTCCATTATCTTTAACCCAAAAGCGCACTTTTTGAGTTTCTTCTAAGATATTTGCACCGATAGTTAAGTGCGGTGGAGAGCCGCCATATTTTAGCGCATTGCTGATATAATTCGTCCAAATTTCCTCTACCCATGGCGCATAACCTAAGGTGTAAGGAAAAGTCTCTGCAATGTCAAAAGTCGCTTGATAACGCTGAATTAATAAATGCAAACGACGATAAATCACGCGATTGACAATATCTTTCATATCCAATGGCGATAATTCCACTTTTTGCCGACAAGAAACCCCTGCCAATAATAATAAAGCATCAATAATATTAATGCCTTGTTGTCCTGCTTGAAAAATATAATTTAAACGCTCTAATCGATGATCTTTCTTTGGCAATAAACGATTAAATTCATCAATTAATAATTCACTCAAGGTCATAATAGAACCCAATGGCGTTTTTAAATCGTGAGAAACGGTATGGGCAAACGCATTTAATTCTCGGTTGCGTTTTTCTAATTCTGCGGTACGCTTGACTAATTCGGCGGCAGTGTGTTTATGAACGGCGACTTCAGCTTGCAATTGCTGTTGAATATCGCGCAATTTCAGGTGGGTATTAATTCTTGCCAATACTTCTTCATAATGAATTGGTTTAGTCACATAATCGGCTGCACCCAAAGCAAATCCTTGCAGTTTATTAACCGTATCATCTAAAGCCGTCATAAAAATAATGGGAATATCCTCAGAAATGGGATTATTTTTTAATTCTTTACACACGTCAAATCCGCTAATTCCTGGCATCATAATATCGAGTAAAATTAAATCAGGCGGGCTATAAATCACGCTTTCAATGGCACTTTCACCATCGCGTGCAATGCCCACTTTAAAAGCAGCTTGACTCAGAAAATCAAACAAATGACCAATATTATCTGGATTATCATCCACAATTAAAATGCGTTTTAGAGATTTTTGGTTTTCAATTTTCATCATGATTATCCGTGAGGGGTCAATAATTGACGAATTTTTATCATATCAAAATGTTTGGCGGCATCCATTAAATATAAAGCCACATCTTCTTGTTTAGGATCAATTTGCATTAATTGATCGGCAAATTCAATAATTGCTGTTATATCACCACACAATACTTTATCTTGTAAAATAGCGATTTGTTGTGGATTTAGGCGATGTTGTAATGTGATTGAGGGTTGTGTGGTTTGTTGAGTTAAAATAGGTTCGTAAATCCATTCTAATTGCAAAGCGGTTTTTACCTTATTTAATAACATATCTAATGACACAGGTTTGGCTAAAAAATCATCACATCCCGCCGCTAAACTGTTCTTTTTATCTTGCTCAAAAGCACTGGCTGAAATCATTATCATTTTTGTTTTTTTTAGTGCGGCAAATGTGCGTAAAATTTTTACCGCCGCCAAGCCATCCATAATGGGCATAATGGTATCCATTAAGATTAAATCAGGTTTCCATAAACAGGCAATATCAACGGCATGTTTTCCGTCAACAGCTTCTTTTAATTCAAAGCCTAATTCAAAAAGCATTTGCCATAAAATTTGCCGATTTTCTACGCGATCATCCACAATTAAAATGCGATAAGGTGGCTGTTGAGATTTTCGCACATAACCGATAATGGCTTCACATTTAGATTCTTGTTGTATGGGGAAATGATCGGCTTTGGGTAATTTTAATGTCACCCAAAAAGTAGACCCTCGTTGTAATAAACTGCTGACTTGTAATGTACCATTCATCATTTTTACTAATTTATAAACAATCGCTAATCCTAATCCTGTGCCTTCGCTGGGAGTAATTTGATTATTGGCTTGTTGAAAAGGGAGAAAAATGCGATCTAAATCTTCTGCCGCAATGCCCACGCCGGTATCTTCGATTTGAAAACGAATTAATTCGCATTGATTGGGCGCATGACTTTGTTGGCAACAAATCCGCAAACGCACCCAACCTTGTTGCGTGAATTTAAGCGCATTATTGAGCAGATTAATCAGAATTTGTCGCAAACGTTTCTCATCGGCATAAACCATTTCTGGCAGCCATTGCGGCAATTCAAATAAAAAACGAATGCCTTTTTGCGTGGCACGGCTATGAAACAGTTCAATGAGTTCATTCAGCATTTGTTTTAAATTAAAATGGCTGGGATTTAATTCAATTTTGCCGACTTCGATTTTAGATAAATCTAACATGTCATTGATCAGCGATAATAAATAATCTGCATTACGATAAATGGCATCCATCGCTTCATGTTGTGCGCTATTTAATTGTTTATCCCGCTGCATTAATTGTGCATAGCCTAAAATAGCGTTTAATGGTGTGCGCAATTCATGACTGGTATTGGCTAAAAATCGGCTTTTGGCTTGATTGGCTTTTTCGGCTTCTTTTTGTGCTAATTCGGCTTGTTGTCGCGCTTGTTGTAACTTTTCTTCGACTTGTTTGCGTTTGCTAATATTAACAGTAAAAGTAATGACTCGTGGCGTACCATCAGGAGCTTGAATTAATACCATGTCAATAATCACCACGATTATTTTTTGTTGACGGTTTACTAATCTTATTTCTTGGTTATTGATTTGGATTTGACCTTTTAAGAAACTTTGGTATAAAGCGGATAAATAAATTTGTTCTTCTGGAACTAAAAAAATGGTGAAATGCTGCCCTAAAATTTCATTCAGTTTTAATTCATAAATATTAAGATAAGCAGGATTGGCAAATTCAATAATACCTTGACTGTCCGTAATAGAAATGCCGACAGGATTTTGATCAATCACTGTGCGAAAACGAGTTTCACTATGGCGTAAGGCTTCCAACATGCGGTGACGGTGCGTAATGTCTTGCACCAGCGAAGCCACGCCAATGGTGTGATTGTGTTCGTTGCATAACGGTGTATTGTACCATTCGCAGTGAATTCTTTGCCGTTGTTTGGTTAAATTTTGATACGTATTGGAAAGGCTTTGTTTTTCGGATAATAAAGAATGCCAAATATTTTCTATATAAGGCCTAAGATTTTCTTCAATAATGAGTTCAAATATACTTTTATATAAAGCTTCTGCACGAGTATAACCAAAAATTTTTTCGGCCGCTTGATTCCATTCTAATACGCGCAATTCCCGATCCCATTCAATATAGGCTAATGGCGTGTGTTGAATATGCGAAGATAATTTGCGTTGGGATAAGCGTAATTTTTGATTAGCAGCTTTTAATTCAAGCGTGCCTTCGGCGATTAATTTTTCTAAGGACGCATAGAAAAGTTGTTTTTTACAATTTTCTTGATGTAAAGTAATTGATTCTCGAATGGCTTTGTTAAAATCAAGCGGCTGAATCGGTTTAATAAAAATTTTAAACGGATTAAGATGGTTAATTAATTTGATTAAATATTCTGGTTCAAAAAAACTGCCTAAAATAATCAGTGAAGTTTTAGGGCTAATGCTGTGAATATGGCGCAATAATACTTCTCCATTCATGTCCGGTAAATCATTTTCACTGATGACTAAAGCAATTTCTTGATCGTCTAGTAAAGATTGGTGTAATTGAATTAATGCCAATTCGGCATTGGGTGCTGTTTTTAATTGGTAATGGGGATTTAATGCTTGAGTCATCAAATGCGTTAATTGATTTTGAAGCATCGGATCAGGTTCAATACAAAGAAGAATCGGTGAATTCGGCAAATGTGTGGACATAATGCAAGGGAATCTGAGTGACGACGATCAATTTTTTTAGGATAACATCCACATTTTAAAAAACTTGGATGCTATCCCCCCTTTGGTGATAAAAAAAACACAAGCGAAAGCGAAAATAATGCAAATAACAGACTCATTGGCTCAACGTTCGGCCGCCATCAACCGCGATAATTTGTCCAGTAATATAAGGGGCATCGCGGATTAAAAATAATGCCGTTTTCGCTAAATCATCGGGATCACCGTGACGTTTTAAGGCAATATTCGATAAAATGCGCTGTTTGGTTAAATCATCCATGTCATTTTCTGGCCAGAGAATCGCCCCCGGCGCAATGCCATTGACGCGCACATGTGGCCCCAAGTCGCGTGCCAGTGCTTTGGTCAACATGGCTAAACCTGCTTTAGCCGCGCAATACACCGCGTGTTGTTTTAATGGCCGCTCGGCATGAATATCAATTAAGTTTATAATACAACCTTGTTGCGCCGTTAAGTGCGGTGCCGTCGCTTGAGAAAGAAATAACGGGGCTTTTAAATTCGATCCTAACAGATCATCCCACTGATCTTCTGTAATTTGTCCCAAAGGCGTGGGATAAAAACTTGACGCATTATTGATTAATACGTCTAATCGGCCATAATGATCCATGCTTTGTTGAATCATGCTGTTGAGTTTGGCAATGTGGCTTAAATCGGCTTGCAAGAGTAAAACAGAATGCGGTCGTTGGTGATGTAATTCGTTTTGTAGATCACGCGCCTCTGTTTCTGCACTGCGATAATGTAAAACAAGATTCATTCCCGCGGCATGGAGTCGCCGCGCGATGGCCGCGCCCACTCGCTTGACCCCGCCAGAAATGAACACGACGGGGCGATCTCGTTCTATCGGGTCATTTACGGGTTGGTTTTGCATTTTTTTCCCTCAATTTTTAAACAGTTAAGTCGATTATTTTATGATGTCTGCACGTCGTTTACCGCAGCCCGATGCGGCCGCACAAGCCCACAGTGCGCTTTTAACCGCGCATATTATACAACGAATGCACGCGGCCGGCGGACGGTTGCCATTTAGTGAATTTATGCAAGATATTTTGTACGCGCCGGGGTTAGGTTATTACAGTGCGGGCTGGCGTAAGTTTGGGGCTGAAGGTGACTTTATCACAGCCCCAGAATTATCGCCTTTGTTTTCGCAATGTGTGGCGCGGCAATGTGCGCAGGTTTTGGCGAGTTTGCCCGCGGATTCTCGTATTATTTTAGAATTCGGTGCGGGGACAGGACGGATGGCGGTTGATGTATTGCGTAAATTGGCGCGAATGGAAACCTTGCCTGTGGCCTATTGGATTTTAGAACTCAGTGGTGAATTACAACAACGGCAGCGCGCTTTATTTGCTGAAGAATTGCCTGAATTATTGCCGCGGGTGCGTTGGTTGTCGCAATTGCCTGAAACGGGATTTTCTGGGGTGATTCTCGGTAATGAGGTGTTAGATGCCATGCCGATTGAGCGATTTCACGTGACGGAAACGCAGTTAGAACGGTTTTATGTGGCGTGGGATGGGACGCAATTTATTTGGCAAACCGCGGGTTATGATGAACCGATGTTGTCTGCGATTTTAAGCCCATTATTGCCGCAATTACCTGTGGGTTATGTGTCAGAATATAATGCGTTATTAGCGGGGTGGTTTCGTCATTTAAGTTGTTGTTTGGATAAGGGATTGGTGTTATTAATTGATTATGGTTTTCCGCGAGCGGAGTTTTATCATCCGCAACGCAATGAAGGCACGTTAATGTGTCATTATCGCCATTATGCGCATTCTGATCCGTTGATTATGGTGGGTTTGCAAGATGTAACGGCGCATGTGGATTTTACTGCGGTGGCGGAATCGGCAGTGGATGTGGGTTTTTCTGTGGCGGGATATTGTGATCAGGCTAATTTTCTGTTGTCCTGCGGTTTGATGGATTTGGCACAAGCCACGCCCGTCGAAGATACGGTGAATTGGACACGGCAAACCCAAGCCGTTAAACGTTTATTATTGCCCAGTGAAATGGGAGAATTGTTTAAGGTGATCGCTTTGACACGTGATTGGGATGCGCCATTATTGGGCTTTCGGCACGATCAGCAAGGGCGATTGTAGTTTTTTTAATTCTTTTTAGCGTTGGATTGTATTTTGGATATTTGGAATATTGTTATTTTAGCCTTAGTTCAGGGAATTACTGAATTTTTGCCGATTTCTAGTTCGGCGCATTTGGTGTTGTTACCTAAACTGTTAGATATTGAAGATCAAGGGCTTGCATTTGATGTGGCGTTGCATGTGGGCAGTTTGGGCGCGGTGTTGTGGTATTTTCGCCATGATTTGCGGCCGTTATTTCGGGCGTGGTGGCTTTCTATGCGTACGCGACAATTGGATGCGGAAAGTCGTTTAGTGTGGGGTGTGGGTTTGGCGACTTTTCCTGTGTTGTTGGTAGGTGCGGTGGTTACGCTGGGAGATTTTGAAGGTTTTTTGCGTTCTATGTGGTTGATTGCAGTGGCTAATTTGGTGTTTGCGGGGTGGTTGTGGTGGGCTGATTATTATGCCCGTCAATCTCGGAATGAATACAGTTTAAGTTTTTACGATATGGTGTTGATCGGTTTGGCGCAAGCGGTGGCGATTGTTCCCGGCACCTCACGTTCTGGAATTACAATTACGGTGGCCTTATTGTTGGGGTTGCAGCGTACGGCGGCGGCGCGTTTTTCTTTTCTCTTGTCGATTCCTGTGATTATTGTGGCGGGCGCGGGTGAAAGTGCCATTCTTTGGACGAAATCCATTCCGCCTGTGAATTGGGCGGCTTTGGGATTGGGTGCGCTGTTGTCGGGAATTAGTGCGTATATTTGTATTTATTTATTGATTCGTTTATTAGAACGGATGAGTTTATTGCCGTTTGTGATTTATCGGGTGGTATTGGGTGTGATTTTATTACTTTGGTTAGTCTAATGCGGCGATTTATCTTTTTTCGGTGGTGGTTTGTATTGGGTTTGGCGTTGATCGCGGCGATTTTATTGGGATCGTTGTGGCCAAAGCCCATGACCTTGAATGTGCCAAATGAGGATAAAGTGGTGCATTTGTTGGCTTATGCGGTATTGATGGGTTGGTTTGTGTTGCTGTATCCACGGCGGGCGTATCATCATGGATTCGCTGTGTTATTTATCGCTTTTGGTGTATTCATCGAAGGCTTACAAGCCTTGTCTGGGACTCGTTTCGCAGAATGGAGTGATGTTGCCGCTAATAGTAGCGGGGTGGCTATTGCATGGTTTTTGGGTAGGACGCGCTTGAAATGGGTGTTGTTGCGCGTGGATCATGGGCTGGCGCGGCGGTGTCGTGCGTTTGGGAAAAAGTAGGGTTTTTTGTCTGAATCAGAATTTACAGACACAAGAATTTTTAAAATTTATTCTTGCAACTTATTTATTTTAAACAGATTTTTTATTCTTTAATTCTGAAAATCCTAAAATTCTGTAAATTCTGATTCTGACAGAATAAGTGTTTTTTGAATCCTATTGTTTTACTATTGAGATTGGAGATTTTAAATGGACTTTCATATAAAAAATAAAGGCATGATCAAAGAAGCCTTGATTCAATTAGAAGGATTAGCAGTTATTGCTGGAGAAAATGACACAGGAAAAAGCACTGTAGGTAAGGCTCTTTTTAAAGAGGTAAGAAATTATCTTGAAAACAATAAAAACACTGAAAATATCACACTCAATCCTAATGAGGCATTAAATTTTCCAATTTTTATTGAAACACCTGATTTATTGGCCAAATTTAATTACATAAAAAATACTAATTTACTCGCCAACCAAAGCCAACTCAACTTTCCTTTGCCAATCGAAGTGACAGATTTAATTTTGCGACTGTCACAAAAGCCCATTAAAAATAAAAACACAAGGCTATTTCAACGCATTAAGAATATTATTGAAGGTGAAATTTATTATGATTTTGCAAAAGATGATATTTTTTACAAAAAAGGCAATTTACGCCTTGAAATGTATCAGACTTCAAATGGCATCAAGATGTTTGGTTTTTTTCAGATGTTGATTTTAAATGAAAGTCTCAAACAAGGGACTGTGTTAATATTAGATGAGCCTGAAGTACATTTGCATCCTAAATGGCAATTATTGTTAGCGGAATTTATTATTATTTTAATTCAAGAACTTAAAATAAAAGTGTTAGTCACTTCCCATAGTCCATACGTAATAGATGCTTTAAAATATTATGCTGATCAGGCGAAAATTGCCTGTCGTTTTTATTTGGCCGAAAAACAGGATCAAGCAGCTTTTATTTACGATGTGACCAGAGATGTCTCCCCTATTTTTGAGAAACTCACAGAGCCTTTAGCACAGTTGAGAAGAATGAAGTTAGGATTAACGCCATGACCTTATCAGATATTGAAGAATTATTTCAACAAAAATATTCAGATTGCTTTGATACACTGTCAGAAATATCTTACGATATTTCAAATAAAGTTATTTTATGCAATTTTAAAAATAAGTTTATTAACTTTGATAAAGTTGCTAAAAAGTATCATCATAGTTGGCCATCAACGGATATGATATTTTTTGATTTGCATGGAGAATATATTGTATTTGTAGAATATAAAAATGCAAAAAAAATGACAAAAAAAAAATTAGAACGAAGCTTTTTGAAAGTGTTGCGCTTTTGCATGAAATTTTAAAATCTGACGAAATTTTAAATCCTAAATTAAAACCAATTTCTAAAACAGATTTTTGGCAATTTAAGACTTATCTTGTTTTTGTTACTAGCAAAGAAAATAATAAATCTCAGATAGATTATAGAAAAAGTATGGCCTCACAATATATGGGATCAGAAGGTATTTTAGACATTTTAGAAAAAAACATCATTTCAGAAAAAAACATCATTATGTATGGATTTGAGCAGTATAAATCATGGCTTTTTGATGAAGTTAAAACTCCTTTTTGTGATGAATTTGCAGAGTTTATGGAAAAAGAATTTAAAATTAAGCTAGAAACTTGATGAATTATACACCTGAATATAGCAAAATTAAGCCATTTATAAAATTTTTCTGTCTGAATCAGAATTGACAGAATTTTAGGATTTTCAGAATTAAAGAATAAAAAATCTGTTTAAAATAAGTGACTTACAAGAATAAATTTTGAAATTTTTTTAATTCTGTAAATTCTGATTCTGACAGAAAAATTTTATGAATGACTTAATTTTGGTATAGGAGGGGGCTAGGGGGTGGTAGAAAAGTGAAAATTCTGAACGTTTTTTAGTGTCTGAATATTTTTGTTTAACTACTTAAATCCATCAATCATTATGAATATTGCCTTGATATGGTTTCGGCGTGATTTGCGTCTGCATGACAATCCTGCATTGAGCTACGCTGTACAACAAGGGTATCACCTGCTGCCCGTTTATTTGTATGCGCCCGAAGAAGAATTGCCGTGGTCGCCGGGTGCGGCCAGTCGTTGGTGGTTGCATCACAGTTTGTTTGAACTACGAAAACAGTTGCAACAACAGCAATTGCCCCTGTTATTATTCAAAACACAAAATAGTTTGCAGACTTTACAACAACTTATCACACACACTGGCGCAAAAGCGGTGTTTTGGAATCGTTGTTATGAGCCTATTTTACAAAAGCGCGATGAACAAATTAAACAGCAATTGCGCCAACTTGGGCTAGAAGTGCGTAGTTTTAATGGTTTTTTGCTGCATGAACCGTGGACGGTGCAAACGCAACAACATACGCCTTTTAAAGTATTCACTCCGTATTGGAATGCCTGTCAAAAACAAACCATTTCTATTACTCCCCTGCCAAAAATATCTGATATATCAACAGCTTGTGCGCCTTCTGAGACATTTTCTTTTCCGAATACTTGTGATTTGGCTGAATTAGATTTGTTGCCGCGAGTGAATTGGACGGAAGGATTGGCGGCCACGTGGGCTATTGGTGAGGTGGCTGCCTTAGCCCAATTGCAACGCTTGTGTCAGGATAAATTGGCCGATTATCAAGCGCGTCGTGATTTTCCCGGTAGTGATGGCGTGTCGCGGCTATCGCCTTATTTGCATTTTGGCGAGCTTTCAGTGCGACAAGTGTATTATGAAGTGCAACGGACGATGGCGAATAATCCAGAATGTCGCAAGGGGGGAGAAAGTTTATTGCGACAGTTGTATTGGCGGGAATTTGCGTGGCATTTGCTCTACCATTTTCCTTATACCAGCGAATATCCGTTGTACGATAAATTTTCAGCTCTGTTTTCTTGTAAAACAGATAAGGATCAATTAACCGCGTGGCAAACCGGACACACCGGCTATCCCATCGTTGATGCCGGAATGCGGGAGTTGTGGCATACGGGATGGATGCACAATCGAGTGCGCATGTTAGTGGCTTCTTTATTGACTAAAAACATGGGGATAAGTTGGTTAGAGGGCGCGAAATGGTTTTGGGATACTTTGGTGGATGCCGATTTAGCGAATAATACACTTGGTTGGCAATGGGTAGCGGGTTGTGGTGCAGATGCTGCACCGTATTATCGTTTTTTTAATCCGCAAACACAAAGTGAAAAATTTGATCCCCAAGCAAATTACATTCGACGTTGGCTGCCTGAATTCGCCCATTTAGACGAGCGTGCCTGTCACAATCCCACTGCGCTACAACGAATACCGTTGAATTATCCCGCGCCTATCGTCGATTACAAAAGTTCCCGCGAAACCGCTTTAGCCGCTTATGGGCGTTTAAAACAGGAATCCTCTCGACAAAAATAAGCCTTATATTAATTAATATATTTTTTAATAGAAATTTATATATGATTATCAATCAGTTAAAAGTAATTTGTAAATGTTATGAATTTTAATAAAATGGAACATTTCCTGCATAATATAGGTCGCTAAACGTAGTAAGTGTTCTTAGCCCGCTTTGGATCGAATCGAAGCGGGCTTTTTTTTCGCTTAATATTCGGGTAACACGACATCATGAAATAATTGTTCAATGGCATGATGATGGGGTTGTTTTGTGGCGAGAAGTACTTTTTCTCTGGTCAAATGTGGTGCAAAATATTCAATAAAATCATACATATATTCTCGTAAAAATAAGCCTCGTCGAAAACCGATTTTTGTTACACTGGCTTCAAATAAATGGCTGGCATCTAAAGCGGTTAAATCTTGATCTTCTTTGGGGTTATAAGACATTTTGGCCACGATGCCCACGCCCAAACCCAAACGCACATAAGTCTTAATCACATCGGCATCCACTGCCGTAAATACCACGTGCGGCCGCAAATGGGCTTCTCTAAAGGCTTGATCTAATTGGGAACGTCCCGTGAATCCAAACACGTAAGTCACCAACGGATGGCACGCCAACGTCGCTAAATCAATCGTATCTACTGCGGCCAACGGGTGATCTCGCGGAACTAAAATACAACGATTCCAGCGATAACAAGGCATCATAATTAAATCTTTAAATAATTCAAAGGCTTCTGTGGCAATGGCAAAATCCACCTGTCCTTGAGCGGCTAAGGCGCAAATTTGCGTAGGCGTGCCTTGTTGCATCTGCAAAATCACTTTAGGATAACGCCCAATAAAACGCCGCACCACCGCAGGCAAAGCATAACGCGCTTGTGTATGGGTGGTGGCAATGGGACAATTGTCCTTGTTGATCGGTTTGGTGATCGCGGTGTTCTTCGGCAATACGCTTAATATTTTGCGTATGTTGTAAAATTTCCCGTGCCAATATCACAATGTCCGCGCCCGCGTCGGTTAAACCCGTTAATTGTTTGCCCGACCGAGTGAATAATTTAACGCCTAATTCTTCTTCTAAGGCTTGAATTTGTTTACTGATACCGGGTTGTGAGGTATAAATGGCATCGGCGGTGGTGGAAATGTTTAATTCATGTTTAACAATTTCACATAAATAACGTAATTGTTGTAATTTCATAATGATTTTATAACCTCTTTAAACGGCATTTAAAGATTGAATCAAGGATAATTTTAATGATTGGCTTATTGCAGCGAGTGACACAAGCCCAAGTGACCGTAGAAAAACAAGTGATTGCCAGTATTAATCATGGTTTATTGGTGTTGGTTGGGATAGAAAAACAGGACACGGAAGAAACGGCGAATCGTTTATTAACGCGCTTATTACATTATCGGGTTTTTGCGGATGAACAAGGTAAAATGAATTTGAGCCTACAAGCGTGTCAAGGCGAATTACTTCTTGTAACACAATTTACTCTCGCTGCGGATACGCAAAAAGGAGCGCGTCCTAGTTTTTCCACCGCTGCGCCGCCTGCGCAGGGATTGGCCTTGTTTAGTTATTTGTGTGAACAGGCGGGGCGCGCTCATTCTGTGGTGGAAACGGGAGATTTTGGCGCAAATATGCAGGTCAGTTTGGTCAATGATGGCCCTGTTACATTTTGGTTACAAGCGAAGTAATGGGATGCAATTTATTATTTTACTGGGATTATTGTTGGTGGTGTTGTGGGGATCGTTGTTGGTGGGCAGTGTGGAATTGTCACTGACAAAAATTATTAACCAATTGTTTAATATGCCATTTTTGCCGAATTTTGAAGCGTCCATTGAAGCCACTATTGTGTGGTCGATTCGTTTGCCGCGAATTTTAACCGCGGCTTGTGTGGGTGCGGCTTTAGCGGTGGCTGGGGCGCAAATGCAGAGTTTACTGCAAAACCCGTTGGCTTCACCGGGTTTATTGGGCAGTAGTTCAGGTGCGGCTTTGGGTGCGGTGATGGCGATTACATGGGGATGGGCGAGTTGGGCGGTGTGGGCGTTGCCGGTGATGGCGGTTGTGGGGGCTTTTGTGGCGTTATTTGTGGTTTATGCGTTATCTGTACGACATGGACGTGCGTCTGTGATGACGTTATTACTAGCGGGAATTGCGGTGAATGCGTTTATTGGCGCATTAACGTCATTGGTGATTACTTTAGTGTGGCAAGATTATGAAATGGCCGGACAGATTATTTTTTGGTTATTGGGCAGTTTAGAAAGTCGCACATGGTTACATGTTTTGTTGGTTGCGCCTGCTGTGATAATCGGGGTGGGCGTGGCAATGTTATATGCGCGAGAATTAGATATTTTTTTAATGGGACAAGAAACGGCAGAAAGTTTAGGCGTGGCGACGGAATCGATTCACCGAATTATTTTATTAAATACAGCATTATTAACAGGTTGTGCGGTGGCGGTGAGTGGTGTAATTGGATTTGTGGGGTTAATTATTCCGCATTTGGTGCGAATGTTCTGGGGGCCGCGCCATCGTTATTTGTTGCCGATTTGTGCCATTATGGGGGCGATTTTTTTGGTGTTAATGGACACTTTAGCGCGAACGTTATTATCGCCGCAAGAAATTAGAATTGGTATTTTAACAGCATTATTAGGCGCGCCTTTTTTTCTTTTTTTATTATTGCGTCAGCGGGAATTTTAGAGCCTATATAAGAATTTTATTTATAACTAATTTTTTTAAGTTGAAGACTTTATCTCCACTGTACAGTCATAAATCTCCTCTAAATACTTAACAAACTCACCCCGATAAGTTTTATC
The DNA here is from genome assembly GCF_002149925.1 of Thioflexithrix psekupsensis. Classification (NCBI taxonomy): domain Bacteria; kingdom Pseudomonadati; phylum Pseudomonadota; class Gammaproteobacteria; order Thiotrichales; genus Thioflexithrix; species Thioflexithrix psekupsensis. The sequence continues at coordinate 55,537 of NZ_MSLT01000024.1, forward strand.
TGCCCAGATATGGTTTATATTAAATTTTAAAAAAACTTGATAAGTTAGTTTTGGCATAGGCTCTATGACTGCGGTTTGTACTTTTTTACGGTTGCGGCAGCGAGTGGCATGAGGATTATTTTTTGGAGTAAGGCTATGAATCGTATGAAAGTATTTCTTTTTATGTTGGCTTGTTGTTGGCTGTTTTGGCTGTTTCCGTCACCATTCAGCCTCAACATCACTGTACGCGACGACGACGGGCATCCGGTATCTGGTGCTACAGTAAGCGGCTCTTTCTACCGAGACAGGGTCTTTATGGGGATTAAATCGCCTTTTCACCGCGGTGAAACCGATGAAAACGGCTTTGTTAGGTTGTATGGCAGCGATAACCTTTATGTCGATGTATGGGCAAGAAAAGATGGCTATTATGACACCACGCACCAAGTCCTTGTGCGCGGTGGAGTCCCAGATCAGGTGCAAGTATTGCTGCGAAAAAAACACAACCCTATCGCCATGCACGCACGACATGCCAATATCACGTTGCCTGAATACAACCGCGAATTCGGTTACGACCTTTTGAAGGGTGATCTGGTGATGCCGGGGCGCAATGGTGTCAATACGGATATTATCCTGCGTGTGGATCGCTGGACACCCAGACCAGAAGAGCTAGGCGCGGAACTGACAATTCGGTTTCCACATCAAATGGATGGGCAGGTCCCAATGGAGCTTAAAGATGTCTGGGGGACTAGCGACTTCAAGACGGCCTATGCCGCACCGGAAGATGGGTACGCTGGCATCCTTCAAGCCAGCTTCAAAGATCGACTCGGACCCGGTCCTGGCTCTCGATTCGGTGCCGAAGGGCATTATGAGAAAATCAACATTAACAAACCATTTTTCATGCGCATCCGCTCCGGGACGGACGAAAACGGCAGGATGTTGGCGAACTACTGCAAGGTGGCACCCGGGGTTAACATTCACAGGTGGGGACGGACATCGCCCATGCCAACCGTCGTGATGCGCCACTACTGCAACCCGGTGCCGAACGACCGCAACGTCGAGTTCGACATCCGGCGCAATCTGATTAAGAGACCAAAGGAAGATACTTACGCGGTGAATGAACCTTGAGGGATTTTGTTCTGCTTGTTTCTTTCATTCCCACGTTCCAGCGTCCGTTTAGGTTTTGACACTGGGTCATCTTGTGGTATCTTTTGCGGAAAAAGGTGATGCTATTCGCATTATTTCGGCAAGATGTATGAGCAAACGGGAGCGTAGAGCTTATGAATAATGAATAGGATACATCCTGAACCCACACCATTTTCTTGCTGAGACTCGACGTGGCACGTCGTGACTGCATTCCCACATCGCATGTGGGGACGAGGAAAATACGCTATAATAAAGAAACGATTTTAACGCGGTTGCAAAACAAGGGGCAAACATGCCAGAAATAACAAGGTTTTACGGTATTATTATCAAACTATTTTTTGGAGACCATCCACCACCACATTTTCATGCTGTGTATGATGAATACAATGCTATTTTTGATATGGAAACGTTGAAAATGATTGAAGGCGATTTACCGAGTCGTGCTGAGAAAATGGTACTTGAATGGAGCGCACAACATCAACAAGCACTGCTTGAAATGTGGAATACCCAAAATTTCCATAAACTTCCACCATTGAGATAATTTATATGCAATATCCCAAAATTAAATCTGCATTGGCTATTGATGACCATACGTTATTGGTTGAGTTTTCCAACGCAGAAAAACGTCAATACGACATTACAAAGTTATTAGAAAATAAAATGTTTTCCCCGCTAAAAAATCCTAGTTTTTTCAAAAACTTCAAAGTAGATTCAACAGGATATGCCATTATTTGGAATGAGGACATTGATATAAGTAAATATGAAATTTGGCAACACGGCGGCACGGGATAAAATACGAAGTCGAACGCGACATTTTGCCCACCATAAACATGGTGGGAGTTCTTTTACAGGTTCAAAAATTTTGCTATATCACAACTAACCAAAACGACCCACACAACCAAACCCCAACCCCCCCAACCATTCCCGCACTGTCGCCTGTTGCAATAAATCGCTAAATACTTGTACTCGTGACAAACGCGATTCATGCAGCACAAAATCATAATGTTCGTCTTGTAAGGCAATGAATCCTAAGCCATATTGTCGCGCTACCGATTCAATCGCCACGCCCCAATCCGCACGTCCCTGCACAATTGCTGTTGCCACCGCGTTGTGCGAACGGGTTTGTAAAGCGTAACCGTTTGGACGATGCTTGCCTAATAATTGATCAATTAAAATTCTTGTACCACTTCCCGCATTACGATTAACCATGAGACAATGCGGGTCTGTCAACGCCGCTTGTAACGCCGCTTCTTTTGTTTGACCTGAAAAACGCGCATCGTCTATACGAAACACGAAACCTTGTAAACGACGATAGCCCGGTAATAAACGCAATTCAGGTGTTAAAAATGGTGTATTGTAAGATTGGCTTTGCGGATCGAATAAATGAATTCCCGCTAAATCACATTCTCCACGTTTTACCGCTGCTAACCCGCCCAAACTGCCCACGGAGAGCGTTTTAACCCGCACACCTTGTTGTTGCAATAGACTAAGTAAGTAATCCAAACCCACGCAATGACTGCCAATCACCACCAAATCCGCAGGTTCTAACGCGCCAATTAACTGCACCGATACGGGCGTGCCGGCCGCGACCGTTTCCACGGTGGACTCCACGCGCACAAAACCATCCGCATGACTAAAACTGGTCACCGATCCCGAATTTTTCCCCAAAGGAAACGCCATAAAACCATTGTCACTGGCGATTAAACTCACCATGACAAATTCTGTTCTTCCCGCTTCCGAACTGAGACGAGTCGCTAACTGGGCATCAATAGACTGCGTTTGTCTCACAGGACGACCCGCTAAAGCACGTATAACTGGCGCAACAAATTCGTGAAAAGTGAAAATTGCCGACGTGGGAAATCCGGGCAAAATCACCACCGCTTTTTTTTCGGTTACGGCTAAACAAATGGGTTTACCGGGTTTTAACGCCACCCCGTGAACAATCACGCCCGGGTTTTGTAATCGGCTCACGACGCGATAAGACAAATCGCCCGCGCCTTTGGATGTGCCACCGGATAAAATCACCATGTCATACTGTAAAGCCTGCGACAATGCTTTTTGTAATTCTTTTTCATCATCTGGCACAATACCTAACACATGCGCTTGGCCACCGATTTCTGTCACTGCGGCCGCGAGAATGGCCGCGTTAGAATCGAAAACGCAACCCGTTTGCCACGGTTGACCGAGCGCAATTAACTCATTGCCCGTAGAAAAAATCGCCACTTGCGGCCGTCGATACACCGTCACTTGATCGCAGCCAATAGCGGCTAAAATCCCAATTTCACGGGAACTTAAAACGTGTCCACAGCGTAATGCCGTTTCACCGCGAGCGATGTCGCTGCCGGCAAAAGCGATAAATTGACCGGGAACAGCGGCTTGTGTGATATGAATTTGGCGGGGATCGTCGCTGGTTTCTGTGTATTCAATCATCACAATGGCATCCGCTCCGCGAGGCGACATGCCCCCCGTCGCAATGGGCGTGGCGGTGCCGGGCAACACGGGACAATTCGGCACAATGCCCGGTGATAACACTTCAGGATTTAATTGTAAAATAACAGGTTGCGCTTCACTGGCACCAAAAGTGTCCATCGATTGCACCGCAAAACCGTCCACACTCGCCCGATCAAAACCCGGTACATCCACCGTCGCCACGTAATCGATAGCCAACACGCGTCCCAAGGCCTCGCTTAATGCCACTGTTTCACTGCCCAACGGACGCAAATCCAGCGCATTTTGAAAACGCAACAAGGCTTGTTCTCGATCCATGACTTGTAAAAATTGGGATTGTTGCGTGACGGCATCAGAAGGAAAAACGGGAGATTCAGACATAACCATCTATCCGATAAGAAGTTGTTTTTAAAAGATTTTTTATAGAATTAACCGCCGCACACCACACAGGCAGGGTCTTTGGGTAAACGCAGGGTTTTCCAGCGGCTATTGAGTGCGTCGAATAATAACAGTTTTGCCGATAAGGGCTGACCTATTTTTAAAAGAATTTTAACCGTTTCAATCGCTTGAATACTGCCAATGACGCTGGGTAACGGCGTTAAAACACCAGAAACGGTGCAAGTTTCCGTTTCGGTTTGTGTAAATGCTTCATCAGGATAAAGACAGTGATAACAAGGACTTTCTGGCAGATAAGGTAGAAAACAAGCCACTTGACCATTAAATTGAATCGCCGCCCCAGAAACTAACGGTTTTTGCCAGCGGACACAAGCACGATTGAGCATAAAGCGGGTGGGAAAATTATCGCTACAGTCCAAAACCACATCAATACGCGGCAACCAACGATCCAATAAATCCCCATTCATGCGTTCAGTCAGTGCGACAATGTGGAGATCGGTTTGGTGTTGTTGTAGTTGTTCTTGTGCGACAAGAACTTTATATTGACCCAAATGTTGTTCTTGATACAACCATTGTCGGGATAAATTAGAACGCTCTACCCGATCAAAATCAACCAACACCAATTGTTTTACGCCAAGGCGCACCATATCCCACACCGCCGCACAGCCCAATCCCCCCATGCCAATCACTAACACGCGCTGGGTGGATAATGATTGTAGATTTTTTTCAGATAAATCAACACGCACTTAAAATTGCGCCTGCTGCTTACGCACATCCACAATTTTTTCAGAGGCTTCTGTGGCTTGACGTAAAGTTGTAATTCCTTTGGCCATGAGCAAGTCAACCAATTTTAAAAATACCTGTGCCGTCGCAATCGCATCGCCTAACGCGGTGTGACGATCCACAATTTCAACGCCTAATCGTTCAGCAATGCTGTCGAGATAGTGATTTTCCGTGTGAGGATGTAAGCAGACGGATAACAATAAGGTGTCTAACACCGCGTTATCAAATCGTATTCCGCTGGCTTTTTCTTTTAACTGTAAAAACTTCATATCAAACGCCACGTTATGCCCGACTAAAACCGCATCGCCCACAAAAGATTTAAAACGTGGTAACACTTCTAAAATCGTGGGTTTGCCTTCCACCATGTCATCTGTGATACCGTGAAAACGAATAGAGGCTTTAGGAATACTGCGGCCGGGATACACCAATTGTTCAAAGGCTTCACCGCTTAAAATACGCCCATTCACCACGCGCACACCACCCATCGAGATAATTTCATCCCCTTGTGAGGGGTGTAAGCCAGTGGTTTCGGTGTCGAAAACCACGAATTCCAGCGTATTTAATGGCCGATCCGCCAAATCATTGAGTACATTCAAGGTCTCTGGCAACTCAAAATCGTAAAATTCAGGGCGCGGTGCTAATTTCTCATTAGGCTGTTCCCATTGTTTACGCGAGGCGGGCAACGGAACACGCAATAACGCATAACCCGCTTGACGGTGCGCCTGACTCCAGAAATCGCTGTCATGGGTGGTTAAAATATCACGTACCGTAGTCAATCCCGCAATGCCTTGTATCTCATTATCATGCCATTCGCTCAACAGCGTATCGGCTAACGTTTGCCCTTGCCAGATTAAGTCTAAGTAAACGTGGCGATCACCCATTAAAGTTTCTAATTCAAAAGATGATGTGTGGGTGTGCGCACTGATTTGTTGCAATAAATGTTCGATTAATAAAATTAATGCGTGGCTGTCCACATGTACCCATAGGGGTTGGCCGATCATTTGTAATTGTAACGCTTGGCGCGTGGTCATGCGTTCAATCACACAGTTGAGTAAATCAGCCGAATACGTATCAGCCATTGACCATTCATTGCCCTCTAATAAACGACGCTCCCGCGACACTTCTTCTAAACGATCACTTAATTGATTACTTTCCTGCACAATCACTTGGCAAAATGAAGAACGCATGTCCGCATCCATATCAGGATAAGCAGACAGATTTTCCGATGCGGCGCGTAAACTGGCCAAAGGTGAGCGGGCATCATCTAACAATTTGCGTAATAACTGATTGTGTTGCCGTAATAATTGCACCCGTCGCGTGACATCGGCAAAAGCCAGTACAAATCCCGTTTCCCGTCCATTTTCAAACGAACGCATTAGGCGACAATGCAAAATAATATCGCTGTCTTGTGCCGTAATGACAAATTCGACTAAATGCTTGTCGTCCATGTCCTGCGCATTGTCACTGGGTGCATGGTGACGTAAACGCAGTAAATTTAGCTGATGTTCTAGCGGGGGCCGCGCCATGACATCGTAAATCGAACGCCCTAAGCCAATCGCCACCTGATTATTTAAAATTTGTACGGCCGCAGGGTTATACAACAAAATTCTCCCCTGCGAATCGCACACCATCACGCCACTGTCTAAGTCTTTCAAAATGGTTTCTAAACGGCGTTTTTGTGCTTCGACGCGAGCCGCGCCGCTGGTGAGGGCTTGTGTCACCTCACCGCGGGCTTTATGTAACTGCTCACCTAAATCATGCACCGCTTTGGCGACTTCATGCAGTAAATGGTTGCCCGTTAATTCCAAATCATGGGCGGCGTGAGTGTGAATCATGATTTCCACGCCGCGCACTAAAGCGTGCATCGGACGAAAAATCATAGAATCCAAAATCATCCACGCCACCATCACGGAAATCATCACGCCAAATCCCGCTAAGGCTAAAAAGGCGAATACGGACTCATAAATAGCCGTATTTGGATCAATTTGCTGTAACAGCCACCAACCGCCCCCGCCTAATAAAGCACTGAGCAGGATAAAAAGAGCCAAAAAACCCAACCAAAATAATTGCCGTGCATTCATAAGGCGTTATTCACTCAGTAATTCTTTAACTTTTTCGACGACTTCTTGCGTCGCAAAGGGTTTGGTGATGTAATCATCTGCGCCTAAAGCCAGACCTTTTTCGCGTTCAATATCGCGTCCTTTGGCGGTCAGCATAATAATACGGATAGATTTCCAATTGGGATTGGCGCGGATGGTTTCACAGACTTGATAGCCTGTGCGTTTGGGCATGTTGACATCTAGCAACATCAGGTCAGGCGGCGAAGCTTCGACAGATTTCAAAGCCTCTTCGCCGTCGCGTGCTGTTTTGACGCTGTACTTGGCTTGCTTCATCAAAAATTCGAGGGAAAGTAGGATATTCGGCTCATCATCAACAACGAGAATTGTTTTACTACTCATTATTCCTGCTCCATTTGGTGGTTCATGTTTATCTGAACTGTTTTTTTGTGCTTTTTAATGATTCCTTTGGTCAATGGCGGTTCTCTTAATCCTAATTTAGGGTAGGAAAAAAGAGAACGGCTGAATCATTATGGTCATCGCATTTACAAACCATTATGATCCTTTTCAGGTCATACCCAAATTATACTCGTTTACATTCTAAGAATGCAGCTATTCTTCAAGATTTTCTCCTTACTCATCAATCGCCACGGGGAACATTCGCTGCATGAGTCCTTTTTTATGTTTTTTTAGCGCGTCGAGTTTTTGACTGTGCGCGGTTATTAATTCATCTAGTGAAGAAAGGCAGGCGGCGATTTTTTGTTGTTCGGGGAGGGAGGGGAGTGTTGTTTTTATAGAATAAATTTTATTCCTATTAATACCAGGGACTGCACCATTATCTTTAAAATCTGCTAATTTACTTTTTTCTAACGTAAGTTTTAAGAAAAACATTAGATAGTTTTTTGAATCCTTATTTTTAACATAAAAAGTTGTATCAATTGGATAACAGTTTGATATAATCCAATTAATTTGTCCTGCCGATCCTTTTCTGCCAACCACAATTGCAGGAGCATTAACCAAAGCATTATCATGATAACCAACTATACCATTAGAGCCAACTACAGGAATTAATCCACCGTTTCTCTTTTTTTCTGGTAATGGACTCCCGTATTCAAGGCTAATAATCTCCCCCAGCTTTTTCTCCACCCACTCCCCCGCCTCCCGAAACTCAGGAAAGCGCAAACTAGGCACAGTTTGACCTTCTGCGGGGAAAAGCTGTTGCATTAGTCCTTTTTTATGTTTTTTTAGCGCGTCGAGTTTTTGACTTTGCGTGGTTATTAATTCATCTAGTGAAGAAAGGCAGGCGGCGATTTTTTGTTGTTCGGGGAGAGTGGGGAGAAATATTGAACATTCCAACACATCATCTTTTTTGAGATTTGTTTGCTTTACACCATCATCAAATGCTAAAAAATAAGGATTTCTATTTAAGGAATAAAAAAGTGCCATGCTAATAGCTTTTTTTGGCGTGAGTTTGCAAACGCGCTGATTAACTGTGTAACTATACCAAAATTATGTGAGATATAAAAACAAATTAAGTTTTAATATCTAGCTAGATATTAGGTATAAGATACTGTTTAATTTTATTAAACTTAAACACTTTACCTGACAAAAAGGTCTCAAACATACTAGTGACTTCTTTAAAGCTTGATAGGCGATGAAAATTCTTTCTGACCCAATTCTTACCTTGAAGCCAAATATCCTCGACTGGATTTTGCTCTGGGGCATTAGGTGCAAATCTTAATAAACGGACTTTCCATTCTGATTCTGGAAGTCCCCCATTTAATTTCTCTAAATAAGTTCTTAAACCTTCAGAACGATGATAACTTGCACCATCCCAAATAATCACATGACGGGCTTCTTTATATCTGTAAATGAGCCAGTTAATAAAGTCTATCGTATATTTTGTATCAGCTTTCTTTGCCCTATCTAAAATAAATTCTCCCGTATAAATATTCACCGCTCCATACCACGTTTGAGAAGTGCGATAATTACTCATCTTTATTGACGTTCTTTCTCCTTTTTTCGACCAAACATAACCACAAATATCTCCCCACAACTGATGGCTTTCGTCTTGCATCCAGTACATTACCTCTCCACTTTCTATCTGTTCACGCTCCTTATCTATTAAATCCTTAATCTCTTTTTTTTTAGCTTCCACTTTTACCTCATCTTTTGCCGAATTCTCTTTGTGTGTCTTCTTATAACTTAAATTCGCTTCTTCTAATAATTTAGTATAAGAAGTATTTGAAGAATAGAAAACATCATACTCCTCTTTTAAGTATCTCTTTAGTTCCTCTATTGTTATTGTCTTCTTTTCTTGTATCCAATTAATCACATCTTCTCGTTCACGCGGCTTTAAATACCCTGGTGAGCCTTTATACGCTAACTTTAATCCTTCAACCCCTGACGCTAAATAAATGGCTTTCCATTTATCCACAAATTGCACACTGACACAACACGCTAAAGCCGCTTCCGCACGCACAAAACCAAGCAAAGACATTCTTACTGCCATCGCTCGCTTCACTTCTCTCGCTTCACCTGTTGACATTAATTCTTCTAAATCTTCATATCTTTTGTTCATTATTCTCTCCTATTTGAAAAGTATTATTATACGACTCTGAAAAAATTGGTATATTATCAGTATTAACTAAAAAACATTTAGCTATAGCTTTACCATTAGGGACATCACTGAGAACCATTAAAATATCCCCTTTTCTAGCAATGCAATGTGGTGTATTTGTAAATTTTTTTATTTCTCCATTAGTTGAAATAAATTTAGAATTTACAACTATAAAATTACCTATTTCAACAATATCTTGTTCATGAGCTTTCCCATTTTCATATTTGACGATTTCACCAAGAAATTGCTCCACCCACTCCCCCGCCTCCCGAAACTCAGGAAAGCGCAAACTAGGCACAAGGGGAGAGGATTTTTTATTTTTCATGGGGTTGTTCCTTTAAAAAAATTAATAATAAAAAATATTAAGTCGTTAAATAAAAATATTAAGGTATTAAAAGCGTTCAGAATTTTCACATTTCTACCGCCCCCCTACCCCCCTCCTGCTAGGAGGGGGGAAAGAGATGAGGTTATCTTGTTAAATTTTAACCATAAAAATAACCTCTTTCTCCCCCTCCTAGCAGGAGGGGGCTGGGGGGCGGTAGAAATATTGATATGCCAGATTATTTTCCTTTAGGTACTTAGCTTATAAAAAAAACATTATCTCGTTCCCACATGCCATGTGGAAACGAGGGAACAGGCTGATATTCCAGATTATTTTTATTTAGGCACTTAATGTTATCTACAAACAATGGGGCGGAGACCGTTGTTTAATCACCAGTAAAGTCACATCATCCAAAATCTTAGCATCGCCAATATGGGCGCGTACATCAGCGATCACCGCATCTTTTACCGCTTCGGATGTCCCCTGCCAATGCGTCCTAATCACCTCACACAAACGTGCCAAACCATATAATTTCCCTTTGTTATTACGTGCTTCGGTAATGCCATCGGTGTAAAGTACAATGCCTTCGCCTGTTTTCAATTCCACTTCCATATTATCCACAAAACGGCTGATGTCTTCCGTCAAACCCACCAAAAAGCCTAAATCAAAAGTATCAATACAATGAATCGAACCATCACGTCGCACATGCAAAACTTCTTCGTGTTGTCCAGACAAACAAAATTTACCGTCGAAATAATCGAGAATCGATAAAGTCAAATTTTTATCCGATTCCATACGCTGAATATTATCGTATAAAGCGCGATTTAATAACGTCATAAAAACTTTGGGATCAGTGACATTATTCAACAACAAAGTACGCACCGCGGTTTGCACCATTAACATCAACACGCCACTTTCCAAACCATGTCCAGTGACATCACCAATACCGATTTTTACATGTCCATTGTGCTGCAAAACATCGTAATAATCGCCTCCCACTTCGCTGGCTGGCTCCATAAAACAAGCAATGTCCAAATCATCAATTTTATCTAATTCTTGTTGGTGAGGTAACACCATTTGTTGCAATTTGCGCGTGACTTCTAATTCCGTTCCCATGCGCACATTTTCTGCTTGTAACCTTTTATTGAGATGCGTAATTTCTTGATTAGCGGCTTCTAATTGTGCGGTGCGTTCAGACACTTTGGCTTCTAATTCACTAAAAAGCTGTTTTAATTCCACACTCATGCGAGAAAAGGCTTGGGCTAAATAACCGATTTCATCTTTACGCCACAATGGCAATTGCTGAGTATATTCCCAATTCCCTGCACTGAGATGTTGTGCTGCAATGTTCATTTGATTGATCGGGCGAATTAACCACACGGTTAAGACCAATAAAATTAATCCCGCACCTAAGAAAATCACTAAAACCGCATTATAAGTTTGCGCCAATAATTCTTGACGCATGTCTTTTTTAGCGGTGGTGAGGTCTTGCCACATGAGCAGTAAACCAATGCGATCAGGGCGAATACTGTCTGCATGTTGTCCTAAAATCACAGGATAAATCCCATAAACGCCATGATGGGCTTCACTAAAACTAATTTTTCCTATTTTGACATCGTTTTTAATTTGTGTCATATCCTGTGTGAGCTGATCAGAACGGCGAATGTCATCTGCATAATCAGCCAACACTTGACATAAAGAATGACCCAAATCTCCGCGCCTTAGCGAAGCCAACACTTTCCTGTCTTCATCCAACAACACAGCAAGCTTTACACTGGAATCTGATCCCATTCCAGCCACTTCTTCTTGTATCCGCAAAAAATCATTTTTTTGGATTAAATAAGCCAGACTTTCTTTAAGATGTTCTAAACGAAAACGTAATGTTTCTGCAATTTCCTGCTCAATTCGCGCATCGGCTTGATGCCAACTGTGGTAAAAAATATACGCATTCTGCGCACAAACCAACGTCAAAATCAGCAGGATAATTTTAAAATTAATCGACCTTAAAAAACGCGCCATGATTTCCATTCTCCCCAACACCTTAGTTTTTATAAATACTCACCACGAATACAAATCTGCTCCACGTGAACAGGATCAGACAACAGATGTTGTTCCTGCATGATACGGTTTAACTGGTGCAAAGTATCGCGCAAAGGTTCGGAAGTATTTGGTGCGCGGGTGAGGAGTTGGCGGTTTTCGTCTCGATCCGGCAGAGTCAGACCCTCATACATCGCCACTACTTCAGAGGCAGGCAGTTGCATCCGCGGTGCCATCCGTGTAACAGCATCCTCTGTGTGACTGGCAAAATAATCTAAGGCTCCAAACCAATTATTAATCACATAATGGGCTTGTTCTGGGTATTTATCTAAATGGCTTTTTCGTACAACGAGAACATCTACAATTTCTCCGCGGATTTGACTGCTATCAAATAACTGCACCGCACCCGCCGCTAACAAACGACTACGCACAGGCTCAAAAGTCACCACCGCGTCCACTTTGCCAGACAAATAGCCCGCTTCATGTTGATCCAAAGCTAAGGGAACAATCGTGACATCTGTCACACTCAATTCAGCCGCTTGTAAGGCGCGAGCCAGCATATAAGCCCCTACGGCTGTATTTTCTACCCCAATACGCACCCCTTTTACATCAGACAACTGTTGTAAACTGGGTTTACCCATTACCACGTCCGCGCCCTCTGAAATGTCCATGACCAACACAATACACGCATCCGTCGTGGCCTGATACAAAGACAGCACCTCATCTAAAGTTAATGCTGCGCCTTCGGTGTGCTGCTCCAGAAAACGGCGAAGACTTTGCGAAGTAGAAGAGTTCTCCACCAAACGTACTTTATCATCGGTTAAATAGCCCAAACTGCGCGCCAAATATAACGGCTCATAACCCGGCCAAAAATTCGTGCCAATGCGTAAAGGCGCATCAGGCGTATTTCTATTACAAGCCACAAGGCTGAAAATTAAAATAAAAGTTAAAATTGATCTGAGGCCGAAGGCAAGAGTTTGTTGTATCATCATTGTTATATTCTTTTGATGTTAAGAACTGAATCAGAAACCCGCCATTTCCCTCTATTCTGATTCAGGAGAAAGTCGCCAAACGATTCATTTTAAAATCGTTTAGCATTCTGTGGGTTGCGTAAAATAAGTGGTGTATTTTTAGGATTATCTGCACGATTAATAATATCCACCACCTTATCATGGTGAGGGGACAATTCACAAACGGGATCCGCTTCACACGCATCGCCCGTTAATAAATAGGCTTGGCAACGACAGCCCCCAAAATCCTTACTTTTCTCAGGACAACTGCGACAAGGTTCTTTCATCCACTCATCGCCGCGATAACGATTAAACGCGGGAGAATCATTCCAAATCCACTCCACAGAAGCCTCTTTAACGTTAGGAAACGTCAAGCCCGGTAACTGTCGCGCTTCGTGACACGGTAAAGCCGTCCCATCGGGTGCAATAGTTAAAAACACCGCGCCCCAACCATTCATACAAGCTTTTGGGCGTTTTTCGTAATAATCGGGAACAACATAATAAATTTTCATTTTTCCCTTCATACGTTCTTGATAAGCATGAGCAATTTTTTCACCTTCAACCAATTGTGCTTGACTGGGCATCAACTGCTCACGATTCACCCACGCCCAACCATAATATTGTGCAGTGGCTAATTCCACATAATCCGCTTCTAATTGAATCGCTAATTCTAAAATATCCGCAATTTGCTCAATATTATGACGGTGCAAAACAAAACACAATACCATAGGATAACCGTGTTTTTTAACCGCTTGTGCCATGGCTAATTTATGTTGAAAAGTGGTTGTGCCTGCTAATTGATCATTTAACGTTTCCTCACTGGCTTGGAAACTGATTTGAATATGATCCAAACCCGCTTGGCGAAATGCGGCCACTCGCGCCTCATCCATACCAATAGCAGAAGTAATTAAATTACTGTAATAACCCAATTGACGCGCCTCAGCAATAAGCTGTTCTAAATCCGTGCGCACCAAAGGTTCTCCGCCAGAAAATCCCAATTGTAACGCGCCCAATTGACGCGCTTCTTTTAACACACGAATCCATTGATCGGTGGTTAATTCTTGGCTACGCGAATAACGATTAAAATCCAGCGGATTAGAACAATACGCGCATTGCAAAGGACAGGCATAAGTCAATTCTGCCAATAACCACAAAGGCTTAGGTAGCGGGCGAGTAGTCGATCCAACCATGTTCATAAGCAGTTCTCAAAAATTCGTAAATGTCAGGGCGTAAATCTCCCGCATCGGGAAATTGTTGTTCTAATTCTTGGATTAATTCCAATACCGTTTTATCTCCTTTTGCACACCGTGATAGAATCTCACCTGCACTAGAATTTAACGTGATCATGCCTTCTGGATATAATAAAACATAAGCATTTTGTGCCGCTTCCCATTGAAAGCGATATAATGACTGAATGCGAATGATGTGCGAATCAAGTAGATTCATACTGGTTTTTCCACCGTAAAAAAGGGAGGCATTTTTAACACATAAGCCATTTGCATGGCATCTAGCATGGTCCAGAGAATTTCCAATTTAAATTGCAAAATTGATAAGGCGTGCATTTGCTGTTCATAGGTTTGAAAATAATCCAAAGTAATTTGCAAACCTTGCTGCACATCTCGACGTGCTTCGCTTAATCGATTACGAAAATATTGTAAACCAGAGCTTTCAATCCATGTATAATGATTTGGCCACGTATCCAAACGTTTTTGATGAATTTCAGGGGCAAATAACTCAGTTAATGAAGAACATGCGGCTTCTTGCCATGTGGCTTGTTGTGCAAAATGCAAATAAGCATCAACCGCAAAGCGCACCCCAGGCAATAAATGTTTAAATGACCACAACTCCTCACGAGTCAAACCGCAAGCCTCACCCAAACGCAGCCACGCTTCAATGCCGCCTTCTTGCCCGTCGCGGCCGTCGTGGTCAATGATGCGCTGTATCCAATGGCGGCGTACATGTTGATCGGGACAATTCGACAAAATCGCCGCATCTTTACGCGGAATCGTCACTTGATAATAAAAACGATTAGCCACCCAACCTTGAATCTGTTCACGAGTACATTCGCCGCGATTCATAGCCACGTGGTAGGGATGATAAATGTGATAATAAGCCCCTTTAGCCCGCAATTGGGCTTCAAATTCAGTACGACTTAGTGCAGATGGCATAAAAAGCTCCTTTGTGGTGGTTTTTTGTTGAAAACTAAGGTTAGTTTAACGAAAAAATAAAAGGCGTAAAGTTTTTTATTTTCCCATTAAGTATTTTGCTGTAGCATAATTTTTGTCCACTGTTATCATTGAATTTATCAATGATACTTTACAATAGAATTAACTCCGCTTATGCTACACACGCCTTTTTAAACACGGCTTAAACGCTCTCAGAATAACTACACCATGGAGACCACCCAATCTATGAGCCAAATTCACTCTGCTGGCGCACGTTTTCGTCAAGCTGTCGCCGCTGAACAGCCGTTGCAAGTTGTCGGCACCATCAACGCTTACACGGCACTGCTCGCGCAACGCAGTGGTTTTAAAGCCCTTTATCTTTCGGGTGCGGGCGTGGCGAATGCGTCTTTTGGCTTGCCCGATTTGGGAATTACCACGCTGAATGACGTACTAACTGACGCAAGTCGTATCACTGCAAGTACCGATTTACCGTTATTGGTCGATATTGACACGGGCTGGGGTAGTGCATTTTCCATCGCTCGTACTATCAAAGAAATGACCCGCGCAGGAGTTGCCGCCGTTCATATCGAAGATCAAGTGCAGGCCAAACGCTGTGGCCACCGTCCTAACAAAGCATTGGTTTCTACAGATGAAATGGTTGACCGCGTTAAAGCCGCCGTCGATGCCAAAATAGACAGCGAATTTGTACTCATGGCGCGCACCGATGCCCACGCCAGCGAAGGACAACAAGCCGCGATTGACCGCGCTTGTGCTTACGTTGAAGCGGGTGCGGACATGATTTTTGCCGAAGCCTTGCACACTTTGGAAGATTATCAAGCCTTTACTCGTGCGGTTCACGTTCCCGTATTGGCAAATATTACTGAATTTGGTAAAACACCTTTGTTTACCGTTGAACAATTGCGAGCGGTGGGCGTGGGTTTAGTGTTATACCCATTATCGGCGTATCGTGCCATGAGTGCGGCCGCAATTGAAGTTTACGACACCATTCGCCAACAAGGCACTCAACAAGCGGTGATTGACAAAATGCAAACTCGTGCTGAATTGTACGAAGTGCTGGGTTATCACACCTATGAACAAAAATTAGATGCCCTATTTCGCAAGGAGAGCAATTAAATGTCTGAAGCTAAAGTGGTTGATAAAAATGCAGGCGGCTTACGCGGTCAAGTCGCAGGTCAAACTTCCATTTGTACCGTAGGCAAGTCAGGTTGTGGCTTAACTTATCGCGGTTATGAAATTGAAGAGTTGGCAGAAAAATCTACTTTTGAAGAAGTGGCTTATCTGCTGTTATATGGAAAATTGCCGACTGCGGCGGAATTAGACAATTATCAGCAACGTTTACGCAGTTTGCGCGGTTTGCCTGCGGCCTTAAAAAGCGCGTTAGAACTGATTCCGGCCAACGCCCACCCAATGGATGTCATGCGCACGGGCTGTTCTATTTTAGGTACGTTAGAGCCTGAAGAAAGTTTTGAACAACAACATACCGTTGCAGATCGTTTACTGGCGACTTTTCCGGGCATTTTATGCTACTGGTATCGTTTTGTGACTTACGGACAACGGATTGATGGTTATACACCAGAACCCAGTTTAGCGGGTCATTTCCTGCATTTGTTACACAATAAAACTCCGAATGAGCAGCATCGTCGTTGTATGGATGCGTCATTGATTCTGTATGCGGAGCATGAATTTAATGCGTCTACATTTACAGCGCGAGTGTGTGCGGCGACCTTGTCTGATTTTTACTCTTGCATTACAGGTGCGATTGGTTCATTGCGTGGCCCGTTGCACGGGGGCGCGAATGAAGCCGCGATGGCTTTAATTGAAAAATTCCACAATCCCGAAGAAGCCGCTACGGGCTTAAAAGACATGTTAGCGCGCAAAGAGAAAATCATGGGATTTGGTCATGCGGTTTATTCTAAATATGATCCGCGTAATGCGACTATTAAAGGCTGGTCAAAAACATTAGCCGAAACGGTAAATGGACAAAATTTATACGCCATTTCTGAGGCAATTGAAACGGTCATGTGGGATGAGAAACAATTATTTCCCAATTTAGATTTTTACAGTGCCAGTGCCTATCATTTCATGGGCATTCCCACGCCGTTATTTACGCCCATTTTCGTTATGTCGCGCATCACGGGTTGGGCGGCGCATGTCATGGAACAACGCGGCAATAATAAATTAATCCGTCCGAGTGCGGAATATATTGGCCCTGAAAGTCGCCCTTATTTACCCATTGAACAACGGTAATTTTTTCTCTTATCCCGCCGTGAATAAAACCTGTTTTTTAGGTGAAAGAAACAGGCGGGAATTTTCATTATTTCTCAATAACAATCACCCTTAATCATAGAAAGGAACACCTATGTCTGCTTACGACATTCGAGATACAAAACGCCCTGATCCTGATCAAGTTTTCGTGGATATTGCTGATTACGTTATGAATTACGACGTAACGCAAAGCAAGGAAGCGATGGAAACGGCGCGTTATTGTTTAATGGATACTTTGGGTTGTGGACTGTTGGCGTTGAGCTACCCAGCGTGTACAAAAGTGTTGGGGCCAGTGGTACCAGGCGCGTCTATGCCGAATGGCGTACGAGTACCGGGGACTTCTTACGAATTAGACCCCGTACAAGGTGCGTTTAACATTGGTGCGATGATTCGTTGGTTGGATTTCAACGACACGTGGTTAGCCGCAGAATGGGGACATCCGTCAGACAATTTAGGTGGTATTTTAGCGGTAGCGGATTACTTGAGTCGCAAAGCGGTTTCTGAAGGGAAGCCTGCATTGACCATGAAACAAGTTTTAGAAGCGATGATTAAAGCGCATGAAATTCAAGGTGTTATTGCTTTAGAAAATGGTTTTAATCGCGTTGGTTTAGACCATGTGATGTTAGTGCGGATTGCCACGACCGCGGTGGTCACCAAAATGTTGGGCGGTACACGCCAAGAAGTTATCGACGCAGTATCACACGCATGGATTGATGGTAGTGCGTTACGCACCTATCGCCACGCTCCAAATACAGGTTCACGCAAGAGCTGGGCGGCAGGCGACGCGACCAGTCGCGGCGTGCGTTTGGCGTTAATGGTGTTACGTGGTGAAATGGGTTATCCTTCTGCGTTGACCGCGAAAACATGGGGTTTTAACGACGTATTATTCAAAGGCAACAGCTTGAAATTCACCCAATCCTACGCGACTTACGTCATGGAAAATGTGTTATTCAAGATTTCCTTCCCCGCCGAATTCCACTCACAAACCGCGTGTGAAGCCGCAGTCACATTGCATCCGCACGTGGTGGGCAAATTCGATCAAATCGAAAAAATCGTGATCGAAACCCAAGAATCAGGTGTGCGGATTATCGACAAAACAGGCCCCTTAAACAATCCTGCTGACCGCGATCATTGTATTCAATACATGGTGGCCGTGCCTTTGATCAAAGGCAATTTGACTGCGGAAGATTACGAGGACGACGTGGCTTCTAATCCTTTGATCGACGAGTTACGCAACAAGATGGAAGTCGTTGAAAACAAACAATTTACTGTAGATTACTTAGACGCAGCCAAGCGTTCTATTGGTAATTCAGTACAAGTGTTTTTCAAAGACGGCAGTAAGACTGAAAAGGTTTCAGTAGAATACCCAATTGGTCATCGTCGTCGCCGCGCCGAAGGCATCCCAGTATTGCAAGCGAAATTCGAGCGTAATCTAGCTACTCGTTTATCGCCCAAAAAATCAGCCCAGATTTTAACACTCTGCGCTGATCAAGCGACACTGGAGAGTACGGCGGTGAATGAGTTTATGAGTTTGTTTGTGGTGTAGGATGTAAAGTTTTGTATCTCTTAAAGCCTGCAACGAATAAATAAGTTGCGGGCTTTTTTATATTTCTAATTCAGCAATTCTCAATTTAAACCATTACAAATAATAATGTTTTTATAATTGATTGAAAGTAAAGATTATGAACAAACTCGAAGTATTTTTCTAATTTTTGCCCGTTATCAAGCTCCAAGACTGTAAAAGAAATTGCAAAAGCACTATTTTTTGCTTATAAATCACAAAAAAAAGGGATAAAAACCCAAAATATAATATTATCATTTTGGCTTATCCCTTTTATATCCCGTTACCGAAAATTAAACATATTTCACTTCGATAATTTCATATTCTCTTTTGCCACTGGGGGCTTGCACCACGGCAATTTCGCCTTCTTCTTTATTAATCAAAGCGCGTGCAATGGGCGAAGTCACAGAAATTAAATTAGCCTTAATATCGGCTTCATCTTCACCGACAATTTGATAAGTCACTTCCTCTTCCGTTTCCACGTTCATTAACACCACTGTGGCACCAAAAACAATTTTGCCATTATTCGGCAAACGCGAAACATCAATAATGTGCGCCGTGGCTAATTTGCCTTCAATCTCGGCAATGCGCCCTTCCACAAAAGATTGCTGCTCACGAGCGGCATGATATTCCGCATTTTCTTTCAAATCGCCATGCGCTCTGGCTTCGGCAATAGCTGCGATAATTTTCGGCCGCGTCACCGATTTTAACTCCTGCAATTCTGCCCGCAATTGCTCCGCACCCTTAACTGTCATTGGGGATTTATTCATTGATTCACCACCGTTTTTTCTATTGTCAATTCACTCAATTTTCTTAAAAATGAGTACCCATTACAAATGTTAAACAAAAGCAAACCCGACCAGTCGCAGAATAAACACGATTAATTCGTTTTCATTCCGCAATCAGTCAGGTATTAAGCCAATGCAAAGGGATAACACGCATAAACCCGTGTTATCCCCAAAAAATAACGCCGTCGTTAATAGTGCCGAATGTTCGGCTCTATGATGCCCGCACTAAGTCGGTGAGGCTTGGGTGTAGTTTAAACCTGATAGCTCCTTATGTAAATCTTGTAAGCGATTTACGCCGCGAATATCAGTTGTTTTCAACGCCAACACCGTCGCACGTGCGCCTGCGATAGTCGTGGTGTAAGTCACTTTGTGTTGCAAAGCAGAACGACGAATGGTAAATGAATCCGCAATCGCTTGTTTACCTTCTGTGGTATTAATGATAAAAGCGATTTCATCATTTTTAATTTTATCCACCACATGCGGACGGCCTTCCAACACTTTATTCACAGCCTCACACGGTAAACCCGCCTCTTTCAAGGCTTGCGCTGTACCGCGAGTGGCTATCAGGCTAAAACCCAAGTCCAACAAAGACCGCGCCACGCCCACCACCGCACCTTTATCCGCTTCGCGCACGCTGATAAACGCCACGCCGGGACTTGGCAGCGACGATCCTGATGCCAATAACGACTTGGCAAACGCCTCGCCAAACGTTCTCCCCACGCCCATGACCTCGCCTGTGGACTTCATTTCAGGGCCGAGTAACGGATCGACCGTAGGGAATTTGACAAAAGGAAACACGGATTCTTTCACCGAATAGTAATGCGGAATGCACTCAGATGTAACACCTTGTTGTGCCAGCGTTTGTCCCACCATACACCGCGCCGCAATTTTCGCCAAAGATAAGCCTGTCGCTTTGGAGACAAATGGCACAGTACGCGAAGCCCGCGGATTCACTTCTAATACAAATACCGTGTCTTGCTGAATCGCAAATTGCGCATTGACCAAACCAATCACATTAAGCTGTTTTGCCATACGACTGATTTGCTCGCGTAATTCATCTTGTAACATCGGCGATAAAGTATAAGGCGGCAAAGAACACGCAGAATCACCCGAATGAATCCCCGCTTGTTCAATATGTTCCATGATGCCCCCGATTAACACGGATTCACCATCACAAATCGCATCCACATCAATTTCCGTGGCATCGTTTAAAAAGCGGTCGAGTAAAACCG
The DNA here is from genome assembly GCF_002149925.1 of Thioflexithrix psekupsensis. Taxonomy (NCBI): domain Bacteria; kingdom Pseudomonadati; phylum Pseudomonadota; class Gammaproteobacteria; order Thiotrichales; genus Thioflexithrix; species Thioflexithrix psekupsensis. The sequence goes on from NZ_MSLT01000024.1 coordinate 76,364, forward strand.
GCGAATCATTCGACACCGCCACCGCATAACGCATGTAATTTCTTAATTCATCTTGATTATAAACGATTTCCATTGCGCGTCCACCCAAAACATAAGACGGACGGACTACTAAGGGATAACCGATTTCCTCCGCGCAGGCAATGGCTACTTCGGGCGTGCGGGCGGTGCGATTGGGCGGTTGACGAAAACCCAATTGATCCACCAATTGCTGAAAACGCTCCCGATCTTCGGCTAAATCAATCGAATCCGGCGAAGTGCCAATAATCGGCACGCCTGCGGCTTCTAGGGGACGCGCCAATTTTAATGGCGTTTGTCCACCGTATTGCACAATCACCCCTTTAGGCTGTTCTAAGTGTACAATTTCCAGTACATCTTCCAAAGTCAACGGCTCAAAATACAAGCGATCAGAGGTATCGTAATCGGTAGAAACCGTCTCAGGATTACAATTAACCATAATCGTTTCATAACCATCTTCCCGCAACGCCAAAGCCGCTTGTACACAACAATAATCGAATTCGATCCCTTGTCCGATGCGATTTGGCCCGCCACCTAAAATGATGATTTTTTCTCGTTTAGTTGGTTCTGCTTCACAGGCCTGCTCATAAGTTGAATACATATAAGCCGTATTCGATGCAAACTCCGCCGCACACGAATCCACGCGCTTATACACAGGGCGAATACCGAATTCATGGCGTTGTGTGCGCAAAGTCAATTCGCTTACACCCACCAATTGCGCCAAACGCGCATCAGCAAAGCCTTTGCGTTTTAACACACGTAAACGATCCGCGGTTAATGCGGCCAAGCCACCGGCTTTTACTTCGGCTTCTTCTTCGATTAAATTGGCGATTTGGGTCAAAAACCACGGATCAATTTTCGTAAAATCAAACACATCTTGAATTGACCAGCCCGCACGAAACGCATCGCTAATGTACCACAAACGCTCTGGCCCCGGCACTTGTAAATGATGACGTAAAACATCACGAACTTCATCGCTGGTTAAATCTTGATTCGGGTCTAAGCGTTCATCAAACCCAAACGCGCCCGTTTCCAAGCCACGTAAGACCTTTTGTAAAGACTCTTGAAACGTTCTACCCATTGCCATCACTTCGCCTACGGACTTCATTTGTGTGGTCAGTAAGGGTTCTGCTTGGGGGAATTTTTCAAATGTAAAACGAGGAACTTTGGTCACCACGTAGTCAATTGACGGTTCAAACGAGGCCGGAGTCACACCACCTGTAATATCATTAGCCAATTCATCTAACGTATAACCAATAGCCAATTTTGCCGCGACTTTGGCAATGGGAAAGCCCGTCGCCTTAGAAGCCAACGCCGAAGAACGCGACACCCGCGGATTCATCTCAATAATGATCATGTGACCATTTTCAGGATTAATCGCAAATTGTACGTTAGAGCCGCCCGTATCCACGCCGATTTCCCGTAAAACGGCAATCGACGCATTACGCATAATTTGATATTCTTTATCGGTCAAGGTTTGCGTGGGGGCGACGGTGATCGAATCGCCTGTGTGTACGCCCATGGGGTCTAGGTTTTCAATCGCACAGACAATAATACAATTATCTTTGCGATCCCGCACCACTTCCATTTCGTATTCTTTCCAACCCAATACGGATTGCTCAACCAGTAATTCATGAATGGGCGATAATTCTAAACCGCGAGTACAAATGGCTAAAAATTCCTCACGATTATACGCAATTCCACCGCCGCTGCCGCCTAAAGTAAACGAAGGACGAATGACAATGGGAAAACCAATTTCTGCTTCTGCGGCTAAGGCTTCGTCTATATTGCGCACAATGATCGAATAAGGCATGTCTAAGCCAATTTTACGCATGGCATCGCGGAATAATTCCCGATCTTCAGCTTTTTCGATGGCTTCTTGCGACGCGCCGATCATTTCGACATTAAATTGCGCCAAAACCCCATTTTTAACCAAATCTAACGCGCAATTTAACGCCGTTTGCCCGCCCATTGTGGGCAATAGGGCATCAGGGCGTTCGTGTTCGATAATGCGGGCAACGGTTTCCCATTGAATGGGTTCGATATACGTCGCATCCGCCATATTGGGATCGGTCATGATCGTGGCGGGATTGGAATTGACCAAAATGACCCGATACCCTTCTTGTTTCAAGGCTTTACAGGCTTGCGCCCCAGAATAATCAAATTCACAGGCTTGACCAATCACAATCGGCCCCGCCCCAATAATCAGAATACTTTGAATGTCTGTACGTTTAGGCATATTACGAATCGTTCTGGACAGTGAAAAAGAAACAGCACGCTTACAGCCAATGCCGATGTTGCTTAAAGTAAAATGAGTGGGTTATTTTTGCGCTGTTTTTTGCTGCATCAACGCAACAAAGCGGTCAAATAAACCCGATACATCATGTGGCCCCGGACTGGCTTCAGGATGCCCTTGAAAACTAAACGCAGGTTTATCTGTCCGTTCAATGCCTTGCAACGAACCATCGAATAAGGAACGGTGTGTGGCTCTCAAGAATTTGGGCAAACTGGACTCATCTACGGCAAAACCATGGTTTTGACTGGTGATAAAGACTTGTTTATTATCCAAATCTTGTACGGGATGATTTGCGCCGTGGTGGCCGAATTTCATTTTTGAAGTCCGCGCACCGCTGGCTAAACCAAGCAGTTGATGTCCCAAACAAATGCCAAAAATCGGCAAATAAGGCTGTTCTAACAGCGTTCCAATGGCAGAAATCGCATAATCACATGGTTCTGGATCGCCGGGGCCATTGGATAAAAATACGCCATCGGGTTGCAAATCTAAAATAGCTTGGGCGGGCGTTTTCGCAGGAACGACAGTTAAACGACAGCCGCGATCCGCAAGTAAGCGCAAAATCGCGTGCTTTACGCCAAAATCATAAGCAACCACATGCCATTGTGAGGCCTCAAGCGGGCTGTCGGCATTGGTGGCCAATTGCCATGAACGACGTTGCCATGAGTAAGTTTCCGCCGTGGTGACTTCTTGGGCTAAATCCATGCCTTTTAAGCCGGCAAAGGCGCGTGCTGCGGCAATAGCCGCATCGGGATCAAGGTTATCGCCGGCCATTACACAACCGTTTTGCGCGCCTTTTTCGCGTAAAATACGGGTTAATTGGCGCGTATCGATGCCCGCAATCGCCACCACGTTGTGACGAATTAAATAATCGTCTAAAGTCTCTTGAGCGCGCCAATTGCTGGCCAACAAAGGCAAATCCCGAATAATTAAACCCGCGGCATAAACCTGTTCCGATTCTTGGTCAAACGAATTCGTGCCGACGCTGCCGATGTGGGGATAAGTGAGCGTGACCAATTGTCGATGATAAGAGGGGTCGGTTAAAATTTCTTGATAACCCGTCATGGCAGTGTTAAACACAACTTCGCCGACGCTTTGGCCGGGAACACCAATGGATTCTCCATAAAACAGACGACCGTCTGCGAGTGCGAGTAAGGCTGGTTTGTTCAAGAACCGTCTCCAGTTACAAGGGTGATGCGATAAGCTAAGTGATTGAATCAATTTGAATCAATAAGAGAGAAGAGGCCGATAAGCAAACAAATCGAATGCCCAACGCTTCAGATAGAAGGCGATTAAGCAAACCATTTTACGGGACTGGGTGCATTGCAGCAAGATTTAAAGGGGAGGGGATTGGGGATGGATGCGATTTTAAGGATTTGTCAAACAAAAGGAAGCCATCGCTTGTGCAGAAAAGGTGGATAAGGTTAATATCAACGAATTCACCAGAGTGATAGTCAACACAACCCCAATAGGAGGATAATATGCGAATTGAAGGCGGTTTAAGTATTGCAGGAATTATGGCGATTGTGATTTCTTATGTTTTATTATTACTGGCATTTATTGTTGTTGAAGAACAAAGAATGCTTTATATTATTGGTGGTTTTGCGGGTTTTTTATTAGGGTTATTATTACTAGCATTTGCAAAAATTATTCACTTACAAACAGAAACACTGAAACAATTAGAAACATTGGTACGTTTCGACCGTGCGCAAACGAAAGTCTTAACCGACTTTGCCGCTAACAATACTCCTGTAAAAAAGAATCCCTCCCCCACAGCAATAAAACAAAATTCGCCCTCTGTTCTGACTCCAGAAAAAAAGGATTAACCCAATGTCTAATGAAAAACCTTTCTCCATTACCACGCTTGAATTAGGGCCAATGGAAAATTTTATTTACCTGATTCATGACCACGCCACCCAACGCGCTGCCGTCGTTGATCCCGCATGGGATGTGCCGTCAATTGTGCAAGCGGCTGAGAAATTGGAAGTCACCATTACTGATGTGTTATTAACCCACAGTCATCATGATCATGTGAATGGCTTAACGGGATTATTACAACACTATGATGCGCAAATTCATTTGTTAAAACCGGAAGCACAATTTTGGGGGCATTATTTAGAATTACCCACTTTACATCACGGTGGCGATCAGATTCAATTGGGCAAAACCACGATTGATATTTTACACACGCCCGGCCACACGCCCGGTTCGGCTTGTTATCAAATTGATCAACATGTGATCACGGGAGATACTTTATTTATTTTCGGTTGTGGACGCTGTGATTTAACGGGCGGCGACCCCGAACAAATGTTTTATACTTTAAAACGATTAGGGCAAGAATTACCGCCGCACACTTGTTTGCATCCCGGCCATCATTATGCCGAAAAAACCACTTCCACCATCGGCGAACAATTAGATGGCAATCCGTTTATGCACTTTAGTGAATTAAATGCGTTTATTCATTACCGAATGCACCAACACGATAAAATTCGTCAATCCCCTTATCGGGCAGAACCTAAATCTTAACTTTAAATAAAGCGTAATGTAATGACTGTTTCTACTCTTTTTCCCGCCATAAGAATGCGGAGAATGCGCCGCGATGATTTTTCTCGTCGTTTAATGCGGGAAAACCATTTAACGGTGGATAATTTAATTTATCCTGTATTTGTCACCGAAGGACAACAACAACGCCAACCCATTGATGCCATGCCCGGACAAGTGCGGTTTAGCCTAGATGAACTGCTCAAAGAAGCAGAAATTTGGGCGCGTTTGGGTATTCCTGCGTTGGCTTTGTTTCCCGTCGTACCGAGCGAAAAAAAATCATTGGAAGCGACAGAAGCCTGGAATCCCCAAGGTTTAGTTCAACGCAGTGTACGCGCCTTAAAACAAGCCGTGCCAGAATTAGGTATTATTACCGATGTGGCCTTAGACCCCTTTACCACCCACGGACAAGATGGATTAATTGACGCATCAGGTTATGTGGTGAATGATGACACGGTCGCCGCATTGGTCAAACAAGCCTTGTCACACGCCGCGGCGGGCGCGGATGTGATTGCGCCTTCAGATATGATGGATGGGCGCATTGGGCAAATTCGCCTTGCTTTAGAAAGTCATGGTTATGTGAATACGCGAATTATGGCGTATTCAGCTAAATATGCGTCTAGTTTTTACGGCCCGTTTCGGGATGCGGTGGGATCGGCAGGGGCGTTGGGACAGGGAAATAAGTATAGTTATCAAATGGATCCCGCTAACAGCGATGAAGCCATCCGCGAAGTCGCTTTGGATATTCAAGAAGGCGCGGATATGGTGATGGTTAAACCGGGTTTGCCTTATTTGGACATTGTGAGACGGGTAAAAACTGAATTGGGCGTTCCTACCTTTGCGTATCAGGTTAGTGGTGAATACGCCATGGTGAAAGCCGCCGCACAACACGGGTGGCTGAATGAAACTGCAATCATGTTAGAATCTCTGCTGTGTTTTCGTCGTGCGGGTGCGGATGGGATTTTAACTTATTTTGCGGTGCAAGCGGCTGAAGCCTTGCGTAAAACGTAATCTAAATCTAAAAATTGCTGCACCCACAAAAAAACCCACAAACGTATGAAACATTGTGGGTTTTTTTATACTGCAACACGTTGATAATATTAACGTTTTGAGTATTGAGGACGTTTGCGAGCTTTGTGCAAGCCCACTTTTTTCCGTTCTACTTCACGCGCATCACGAGTGACAAAACCCGCACGGCGCAAGGGCGAACGTAAATTTTCGTCGTATTCGATTAAGGCACGAGTCAAACCGTGACGAATGGCACCCGCTTGACCAGAACTGCCACCGCCGGCTACGGTGACGTAAATATCGAATTTATCCGTCATTTCAATCAATTCCAGCGGTTGACGCACAATCATACGCGCTGTTTTACGACCAAAATACTCGTCTAAAGGGCGGTCATTCACCATAATGCTGCCACTGCCAGAACGGACAAATACGCGAGCAGATGAGCTTTTACGACGACCTGTACTGTAATATTGTGTGATAGCCATGATGGATTAACCGTTTAATTTAAGTTCGACAGGTTGTTGGGCTTCGTGTCTATGTTCGGCACCGGCATAGACTTTTAGTTTGCGATACATGTCGCGTCCTAAAGGCCCTTTGGGTAACATCCCTTTTACGGCATTTTCAATAATGCGTTCGGGGTGTTTTTGCACCAGTTTGTCGAAACTAATGCCTTTAATTCCACCGGGGTAGCCGCTGTGATGATAGTACATTTTATCGGTGCGTTTGCGCCCGGTGACATGCACTTTTTCTGCATTGATGACCACGATATAATCGCCAGTGTCGATATGGGGGGTATATTCTGGCTTATGTTTACCACGTAAACGACGGGCAACTTCGGTAGCAAGCCGACCCAGAACCATATTCTCGGCATCGATCACATACCAGTCGCGTTTTACGTTCTGAGGTCTGGCACTGAAGGTTTTCATTAAAATACTCCGTTGACGCATCGCTGCTCACAGTGAGCAATGCCAAGCGTTTGGTATTTAGGAAGAACTTTTTTCTTTAAGAAACAAGAAGATTCGGTTTATACACAGGCTCTAACAGTCACGCCTGAGATAAAGGCGGAATTGTAACGAATTCGCTGGGATGTGTCAAGAGGACGACGAACGGGCAGCAGCGGCAATCGCATTCGGTTGGTGCGCGGTGGACAGTGATTTGCATTTTTCTTATTATTTTGTCAGAATCAGAATTTCCAGAATTAATTTATTCAGGAAATCATTTAAATTTAAACCCATTAATCCCTCAGGATAATATGCAAAGACGAAAATTTATTAAAAACACATTGGTAGGATTCCCGCTAATTTTCTCACCTGCTTTATTTGCTTTAAACAGCAAAGAGATTAAACCCAATGGAAAAACAGTGGTTGTTATTGGTGCAGGTATTTCTGGCTTGGCGGCTGCAAAAAAGCTGAAAGAAAAAGGCTTTAATGTGATTGTTTTTGAAGCGCAAAATAAAGTGGGTGGACGATTGCGAACCAATAGAACTTTAGGGCTTCCTTTTGATGAAGGCGCAAGCTGGATTCACGGCACAATCGCTAATCCCATCACTAACTTGGCTCAACAAGCAGGAATGAACACGGCTTTCACCGATGATGAAAGTTTAGTTTGTTATGATATTAATGGCGTTTTAAGAAACGATACCGCTTTTAGCCATGCAGAAGCAGAATTAAAAACCATTTTAAACACCTTAAAAAACAGTGGTAGCGCAACGCAAAGTTTTGAAACCGTTTTTAATCGTGTGCATCCAACAAAAGTCAATGATCGACTTTGGAAATTTTTACTTTCAGCCTACGTTACTTTTGATTTAGGAGATTTGGATAAAGTTTCTTCAACATTATATGATGAAGGAGAGGAACTTTTAGGCGAGGAGCGAATTGCTACAAATGGTTATGATATGATTCCCAATTTTTTGGCGAATGATTTAACGATTCAATTAAATCAGCGGGTATCAAAAATTGATTATTCAGGCGCAAAAATAAAAGTGACTCATAATGATCATATCACCGAAGCGGATTATGTTGTAATAACTGTTCCTTTAGGCGTTTTAAAATCTGGAAATCTACAATTTATTCCCAATTTGCCAACAGCCAAATTAAATGCGATTCAAAAAATAGGCATGAATTGCGTCAATAAGTTTTTACTGACTTGGGATACTGGTTTTTGGGATAATGAACAATACATTTGTTACACTCCAGAGATTAAAGACAAGTTTAATTATTTTGTCAATGTAAAGAAATTTAACCCTAAGATAAATGCCTTAATGACGTTTGCTTATGCGGATTATGCAAGACAAACAGAAACCATGAGCGATACGCAAATTATCGACGAAATCATGTTGCATTTAAGAGATATTTATGGAAATCATATTCCAAATCCAACCCATTTTCTAAGAACGAAATGGCAAACCAATGAAAACTCATTTGGTGCTTATTCATTTATTCAAGTGGGTACAGAAATGCAACATTTTGCTGATTTAGCCCAAGATATAAATGACAAATTATTTTTTGCAGGCGAACATACCCATATTGATTATTTTTCAAAAGCACACGGCGCGTATTTAAGTGGGATTAGAGAAGCAAATAAAATCATGGTGGCTTTTTATTTGGGTCGTTAAGTGGTTTAAAAAATCTAACCCGCGTCACAAAACAGCGGAATTAAAGCCTCTTGTAAGGGATAATTCCCGCTGTTTTCTCGTGAGGAACTGAAAAAATATTGAATATCCTCCCAAAATCGCTCACGCTTCACCCAATCGCAATTATTATTCATGCCTTCGCTAGAGGTATAATAACGTTTTATTTCCTCAAGTAATGCTAATAAAAATCTCGCTTGTTTCTCGGTGTTTTCATTAAGAAATTTAAAAGGAGATTGCGCGATAAAACTATTTTCTCTTGGCATATTTTCAACAGAAAATTTAACCACTTGATAAGCTAAATCGCATTGGAGATCGTCTTTACATGGGTTGCCATTTCTAATCAATTCTTCATTGTTTTTGGCACGTAAAAACGAGTTAAATTGCTTGGCGGCCGCGTCGAGATATTCGGCACGTTTTAGCAAACTGTCCATTGTGACAGCGGGTTTATTAAACAATGTGTTTAATGACGGATATTCCCGATCTAAAGGCAAAGTGATTAAAGCATAAAAATTAGAACTCGCCCGATAGTTTTTAACCAGTTGCCATTTGCTTTCTAAATCGGAAGTAAATAGCTTTGTGATTTCGCTTTGACAGGTTAAATCATCACCGATCAATTTTAAACTTATTAACTCTGCGCAGAATTCATTTTCAACAGTTTGGGAGGGAGAAGTTTTCCAGATGAATCCCTGTGGAGAAACAAGCAAAAAGCCCGCAACGGCTAATAAGATAATTAAAACAACAATAATGCCAATGAGCAAGGTATTATTAGAAGATATATTGCCAGATTCTCGTGATTTGGCGTTGGGTTTAATGGGGTCTTTCATCATGATGGTTGATTCCCTTGGTTGCATGGTAAAAACTTTTCTAACTTTTCTCTAATCTTACCAACGGTTTTTTTATTTTCCTCCGCTGGTAAAACACGTTCAATTGACTCCCAAACCTTGTTGTCGTCCTTTAAAAGCGCACAACAAGAGGCGACATCTTGGCAGGGCGCATTTTGGTTCATAGGCTGCCCTGTAGCGATTTTTGAAGATTGATCTGACTGCGATTTTGACTGCGATTTGTCACCGACTAAAGGCTTTAAAACCTTAAAGAATTCATCTAAAACCGCAGCCCACTCGACATCCTCGTTGCTTAAAAATGGGGAATCAGATAGTTCACCAATCTTCTTTGCCTCTTCAGAAATTGACTTAATGGCTTCATAACGGTTGATACAATTAGTATCTGTCTGATCACACGCAGTTCCTTTGTCTATCTCTTCAAAAAACGAGTCAAAAACACCCTTTAATCCACGCAAATTATCTCGACGAGCAATTAATTCTTCCATGTCTTTTAACCCAAAAAAATAAACGCTTTGCAGCTTTTTTCTGTATTCTTTCAAATCTAAAGTGATTAAACAATAATCCGCTTCAAATTCTGAGCGGCATTTTTGGAAATCTTCCATTTTTTCTGGCAACAAAACGGCTTCGCATTGCGTCCCAGCAAAAAGCTGTTTTTGTGAATCACTCAAGCCGTTGCATACTTTTTGTGCCTCTTTTGCCAAATCAACAGGCTGTTCAATTTGATTTGATGCCTCTGGTGGATTTTCAGGAGTTTTATTTTCTGAGCTTGAGAAATAAAAAGCCAAAACAGCCACAATAAAAACTAAAACCGCAACCACACCCATAATTATTTTATTGGATGGTTTTGTCGATTTAGAAACAACGCTGTTTTTTTCAGGTAATGGAACGTGCAGTAAATCTGGGAAAATATCGACAATTTCATTTTCCCATTGCGCTATATCAGGGTGTTTAAAAACAATGCCGCGGGCTTCTTTCCAATTAACTTGTTTCACCAATTCATCAAAAGCAGTGTCTAATTTATCTTTAAGCCATTGCGCGACTTTATCCCGTTGCGCAATGGAATAATTAGCGATGGCTGCATTCACCAAAACCAGCCATTCATCTCCCTGTCTTGCACCTGTGGAGGTTTGGGTTCTTTTAACGTGTACCGCAATAAAATCTTCACCCAAAATAAAGGGCGAATCAGTCCACGCCAATTGTTGACTGGCTTGCGCTAATTTGCGTTGTAAATCAACTTCCAAAAAGGGACATTGCGGCGAAACAATAAAACGATGATTTAATTCACCCGCCCGCGGTGTTTGACCAATGAGATGAAAGGCTGTCATGATTATTGATATTTCCAATCAGGTAAAACAGGAGCTTGAGGATAACCAGTGAGTCCAAAATAGACACTAGCAGTCAGTGTGCCTTCTGTGTTGCGAAGATCAACTTTCTTGCCTGATGCTAATTCGACTGGAGTGGTTTCAAAAGTGGCACTGCCATTATTTGGTGTTGAGAACCAACCTTTGTAAGTCACTGTTATTGAAATCTCTAACTTTTTGTTAGAGGCTGCGCTAAAAGTCTGCATGGGTAGAGTAGTATTCACGTTATTTTCGGAACTAACGTCTTTTGTGACCTCTGCCTGTCCGTACATTCTAACCGCAAGTACGTTATCTCCCTCTTTTGCTCCCTGCCATTCGATACGAGTAATTTGCAGTTGCAAATTGGGAATGACTGCATTAGGGTCTATTTTAGACAGATATTCTCTGTACGCATTAACCTCACGCTGCATCGCTTTGAGTGGAGCTTCTTTCAAATAGCTATCTAAGTTTGAGAGCGTAGGATTGGGCTTGGCATTCTCATAAAGATGCTGATCTTGACGCTTGTCAACTTCCAATTTGAGTTTCTCTAACTCTGCATCAGTACCTTGGCGCAAGGAAACAGGTATATTTTGATAAGCTGACAAAATATTGTTCGCATTGTTGAACTGATCCTTTGCAAGTTCCTGATTGACTTGGTTTTTCAAAATAGAAAGTGAACGTTGCGGAAAATCCTTAATCAAGGCCACCAATTCAGCATCGGTATCATCTTTGCGTTGACCCAAAACCTGTGCGGCAACGGTTAAATTGCCTCCATTCATTGCATTGTTGTAAGAGACGAGAAACTCTTGCAAACTCTTCTGAGAAACCAGTTTCATATACTGCTCTGACATCTGATTTCTAAGTTTTTCAAATTCCGCACGCAATTCAGCATCAGAAACCAATGGAAACTTTCCTGACAAGTCGTTTAATTCGGCAAGTGATTGATTCAGTTTCTCCGCTTCATTAGCGAAAGTGGTAGCTTCTTGCTTTATTCTGGACAATGCGCTGCGATAGTCTGTGGTTTGCTGCTTGATTTTTGCCGTTAAAACCAACTCCTCCGCTGATATGCGGTATGAACCATTGGGATAACGCTGCAAATAATCACTTGCCAAGCTAACTTGTGTGCCTAATTCACCGCTGGCTTTAATATACCAATTTTTTCAGAGTCGTATAATAATACTTTTTAAATAGGAGAGAATAATGAACAAGAGATATGAAGATTTAGAAGAGTTAATGTCAACAGGTGAAGCGAGAGAAGTGAAGCGAGCGATGGCAGTAAGAATGTCTTTGCTTGGTTTTGTGCGTGCGGAAGCGGCTTTAGCGTGTTGTGTCAGTGTGCAATTTGTGGATAAATGGAAAGCCATTTATTTAGCGTCAGGGGTGGAAGGATTAAAGTTAGCGTATAAAGGCTCGCCAGGGTATTTAAAGCCGCGTGAACGAGAAGATGTGATTAATTGGATACAAGAAAAGAAGACAATAACAATAGAGGAACTAAAGAGATACTTAAAAGAGGAGTATGATGTTTTCTATTCTTCAAATACTTCTTATACTAAATTATTAGAAGAAGCGAATTTAAGTTATAAGAAGACACACAAAGAGAATTCGGCAAAAGATGAGGTAAAAGTAGAAGCTAAAAAAAAAGAGATTAAGGATTTAATAGATAAGGAGCGTGAACAGATAGAAAGTGGAGAGGTAATGTACTGGATGCAAGACGAAAGCCATCAGTTGTGGGGAGATATTTGTGGTTATGTTTGGTCGAAAAAAGGAGAAAGAACGTCAATAAAGATGAGTAATTATCGCACTTCTCAAACGTGGTATGGAGCGGTGAATATTTATACGGGAGAATTTATTTTAGATAGGGCAAAGAAAGCTGATACAAAATATACGATAGACTTTATTAACTGGCTCATTTACAGATATAAAGAAGCCCGTCATGTGATTATTTGGGATGGTGCAAGTTATCATCGTTCTGAAGGTTTAAGAACTTATTTAGAGAAATTAAATGGGGGACTTCCAGAATCAGAATGGAAAGTTCGTTTATTAAGATTTGCGCCCAATGCCCCAGAGCAAAATCCAGTCGAGGATATTTGGCTTCAAGGTAAGAATTGGGTCAGAAAGAATTTTCATCGTCTATCAAGCTTTAAAGAAGTCACTAGTATGTTTGAGACCTTTTTGTCAGGTAAAGTGTTTAAGTTTAATAAAATTAAACAGTATCTTATACCTAATATCTAGCTAGATATTAGAACTTAATTTGTTTTTATATCTCACATAATTTTGGTATAGTTTGCCACAATTGCTCTTCACGATCACGTCGCAATTTATGCAACATTTCTTTGGCATTTTCCCGATCAAAAGTTAGGCGAGACAAGCTATGGCGAAAACGCGGTGAATTGACATAATTCTCTAGCCAAATTTCAGCCGAATCGAGTGCCGTTTGCTCAATTTTTGGATTTTCAAGATTGCTCAAGTGTTGACGCAATTGAAAATGGTCTAAAACGCTTTCGGCAATTAATCCCACTAAGGCCAAAGAGAAAAAACCAACAACAGAACCAATCATGAGTTTTTTCTGGCAATTTTTCCCGATCTGCATAATTTCTTGAGCATAAGGGGATTCTTGGGGAAAACGAAGCAACAATTCTTGGCTTTTTCCCATGCACGAAAAAACATCTTTTTTGGCAGTTTCTTGAAACCGCGCAAAATCAACTTCATCACAACGCTGTGCCAACCAAACAAATGGCTCTTCTAATCCAAAAGATTGCAAAGGAATGCGGACTTGAGGACATTCAACTTGATGGCCGTCTTTATCGGTACTTGCCACTTGACTGCTGCCAAAAGCACTGATTAGGAAAAAGCTCAAAATTACCCTGAGACATCACGTTGCAAAGGGTATCATATAAACCCTTGTGGGCAGGATTTTTCTGATCTCCAATAAACTCATCCAATAACTTTTTTTGCACTGGAAAATTAAAGCGATTTTTAGGGATTTTAACAGGACGAGTTAAGTCAATATTAGGATTGGAAGATCGAAAAGAAGGCACGGGACAACTGGGCAGTGGTTTAAAGTCAGGAGACCAGCGATCCCATTTATTGACCACCATCGCCACGGGCATGTCAAAATTAGCTCCCTCCTGCTTGTGGCTGCGCACTTGGGCAAATACTCTGGATAGCCCATAAATGTTGTGATAAGTTTGTTCATTATCACGTGAATTAGCTTGCCGATTAGGGGCTTCTGCTAAAATCAAAATTCCGTCCAATTCAGAGAAAATTTTACGCAAATTTTGCGCGATTTGGCTTTCATCTACGCGGGTGTTTAATAACTCTCCCGAATAATCAAAAATATCAATACGAAAAGTGCGGCCTTCAGGCGTGCCAAATTCATACTCGAAAATAAATTGATCACTAATTGCCGTAGGCGGGGGAACTTCTCCCTTAGTGATCTGCGTAATTGCCGCCTCCAACCATTGTTTGCCCGCTTTTAAGCGATTGGAATGCTCGCTGTTATCCAATTCACCCATAGGCAGCCAAAGCGCACTTAGACCGCTTGGACTGGGACGGCGCGGCATTCCCAATGCAGTTAAAATGCAGCTTTTGCCTGAGCCTGAATAACCAAACAAGCCAATTTTGTAAATTTTACGCTTAGTCTTTTCCATTACAATATGCCTTAATTAACCATAAATAATAAAAATGACATCTATCCCAAAAAAGATTTAGAATAAATGCGCCTTACTGTTAGTAAACCACCAAACCGAATTATTTTTCTTAACCAATAAATCGGCTGCTTTGGAGGAGTCAAGTGCCTGCTGTCTTTGTTCAGACAATTGAGTAAAGATGGCTCTACCTTTGTCATCAATCCGATGCTCAAGTTGAGAATAACAATCACTATTTGCAACGACTGGATTAGAATAGGCTAAAAAAGAACAGGCTAAAATCAGCGCACCTGCTTTAGCAAATGAGGAATTAATACTTACCGTTGCTTTTTCATCCTTGCGCATAAATAAATCTACCTTACCTTTTTCAATCATCTGAAATGTCCCTTGATTCAGCAAAAACGCATCAGAAGATGTCGATAAAATTCCAGCGAGAGGAAGGGAGGCATTAATGTCTGGATTGGGTTTCATTTGAGTTTTCATAATATCTGAAAAATGAGATAAACGGATGCCTTGCGATAATTGAGCTTTAGAACGTTCCATAATTTCAGAAAGGAAAATATCTGCCCCCTCTTCAAAAAGATCAATTTCTTTAACCGCTTTTCCAGCCACTGAAGGCATTTTTTTCATGAGTTTCCCCATTTGTTTATTAATTGCTTTTTTAGTTTGGGTCTTTGCAACTTGTTTTACGCCCGCAGACAATGCTTTAGAAACTACCCCTGAACCCGGTATGGGTACAACAGTAAAGATTACATCCGTTGCTACCAATAAGGCTTCCACGCCAGAAACATGTCTACCTTGTGCAGTTCTTACCACAGTTGCGAACGTACCGCCTCTATCCTGCCGACAAAGTTCAGCATTCAATCTGTCACGATCATTTTCTTTTAACCAATCATTAAGAAGAGAATCCACTCGACTTTCATCGCTATTTAACTTATGAATCGCAGAAGTTTCTGTACAATAGTCAAGGTTTTTTTCTAAGAAGCGATTAAACGACGGATTTTTACCCAAATTCACCAGTGGATATAAAATTTCATTTTTCTCTAATAACGCTTTTTCAATGCGATTTAATACCGCTGGTGGATAATGTTCTTTAAACAATAATTCAGCGGGCGTATAGCCAGTGACTTGTAAAGACCATAACCACGCTTTTAAAAACTGTTCCCCTTCTGGAATAGTGGCGACTTTCCAAAAATGAGCATCACTGGCATATAACACCAATGAAAACCCCGTTTCTTCCGAAGCCCGCAATAAACGCGGCCAGAAATAATCTCTAAAATTATCTCTAAATGATTCATCTTCAATCAAAAATGTGCGAATCTTTGCCCCTTCTTGCAACAAAAATTGATACTGATTTATTAATTCATCAGAATCATCACTTCTTAATGCCGTTTCTAGCACATCTCTTAACCATTTTTCATAAATAACAATGGCTTCTTTATCTCTAGGATTATCTCTAGGAAAAATAAATAGCGTTTCCGAATGCAATAAATGCTTTTCTTGTAAGCGACAAATTAAATCTGAATTGCGCGACAAGGCCTGTGCCAATGCAGTGGCATCTCGTCTATTGCTGTGAAACATAAATAAACTGGTAAAATGTGCATAACAATCTTTATGATAATCCACTAATTTGATAAACTCTGTCAGATCGCTATCCAGATTAATCATTAAGGCGGCCATTTCTGGATTTTTCTCCAGAAAAGACATTAACGCAGAAGAGACTTTTAAAGATTTTAACTGGAACAATAGATCATCCAAAAAACCTTTTTCAGTCAAATACAACAAACTAAACCATTCTTGATTTAATGCCAAAACAGCAGAGGCGGCTTGTTTTGTCCAACCTGCTTTGATCAATTGATCTTGCCAATGGGTCAATTGTTGAGAAAAATGGTCGGAACTGCTGACAGTCTCAGCTTGAGGCGAGTTTGCTTGAGAGGAAAGATCCGGCGATGAATCAGCCGTAAGAGAATTTGGCGAAGAATTTAGGACAGAATGCGTCGGCTCTCGCGTCCCATAGACAACAATCACCACTGCCAATAACACAAAAAGCCCAAATGCGGTGTAGATAACTTTCATGATGTATTCCTCAGTAAAAACTACGCCATTATAAATTGAATTTCGCCCTCTGTCGCATTATTTTTTATACAAATTAAGGTCTGGATCATCATTTAATCGCCGTTAAAGTAGTCGATAATGACGGCTTATAAAGTTTGGAGGTGAAGGGGAGGTTCGGAGAAATAGGGAGCGGAGACTCTTATTTTACTTTTATGATTTAAAGTAAAATAAGATAGTTTATATTTTACTTTCAAAAAAAATACAGGAAAAGTTGATGAATATTAAAGATTTTATTGCAGGACAGTGGAGAGCAGGTTATCAGTATCAGTATTTTTTACCGACTTCAATTAACCAAGAATTTTACTGGACAGATTCCAAACTAAACTCTCTTTTATCTCGTTCCTACATGCTACACAGGAATGCAGCCCAAATGCGCCGCGTCACGAATTAACTTAATGTGGCACATCGTGGCTGCATTCCTACAAACTTGTGGAGACAAGATAAAGTATTTTTCAGTTAGATACCGCACCGTACCGTTTTTATGTCTTATTGTCCCAACCAACAACATATCCATCTTCCAGTATAATACGGAGCGCATATCTTCCGCGACCTGTTTTATTGTATTTCCATGTTTCTTTTGTCTTTGTTTTCATGACTTTTTTATCAATATCCAATGGTTTACCTAAGGAATCTATTAACTGTTCAGTGGTTTGACCTTGCCAAAACATTTTCTTCATAATCATATCGACAATTTCTACATTACCATACTTCAAAAGTAGTGCTTCCCGACGTTTTTCGTTCAAGTACTGCGAGTACCGTGATAAAGCAAACCAAACGATTCCAATGATAACTAAAACAAAAAACTCCATGATTTGTTCCTTGAAAAGCTTTCTAAGGCGACTCTAAGCCTTGGTTGCAGCAACCTATCAGCACCAAGCATTCCACCCTGATACTCTGTGATACTAAAGATAAATCAGGCAAGTTTGACCTGATACTCTTTACCCTAATAACTTGATATTAAACAAGTAATCACGTATCCTTATCAGGATACTTCTTGTATGCTATCACTGTATTTATACGATGTCAACAACCCGATCAGGCAAAACCCGACTGACTAAAACCTGCGATTTAATGCAGCGTTTGCACTATTCCATTCATACCGAATTAGGCTATTATTCATTCTCAAAATTCCTGAAACTGAACAATGGCCGTTTCCTCATTTCCATATCACCTAATTCGCCACAAAAAAGGAAAACCCAATCATGTCCTATTTTCAATCTCGTCGATCTGCGGTATTGGCGCGGCGGGGAGCGGTGGCGACCAGCCAACCACTTGCAGCACAAGCGGGCTTACAAATGCTGATGGCAGGGGGAAATGCTGTAGATGCGGCTGTGGCCGCCGCCGCGACGTTGGCAGTGGTTGAACCCATGTCAACAGGCTTGGGAGGGGACTTGTTTTGTCTGATTTGGGACGCAAAAACTAAACAAGTCTATGCACTAAATAGCAGTGGCCGTGCGCCTGCCCATGCCGATCCAGAAGCAATGCGACGCAAAGGCTACCAAAAAATGCCCTTGTCAGGTGCAGATGTCGCCTGCTCTGTCACGGTACCGGGAACAGTCGCGGGCTGGGAAGCCGCATTGCGTCGTCATGGGCGCATGAGCTTTAAAGAGGTCTTACAACCTGCGATAATGTATGCCGAAACAGGCTTTCCCGTATCCGAATTAATCGCCACCATGTGGCAAGAAGCCGAAAGTAAATTGACCGCTTCGGTATCAGGACAGGAGTTATTGTACAACGGACGTGCGCCACGTTATGGTGATGTTGTTGTACTTTCAACACTGGCCAAAAGCCTGCGCCAACTCTATGAAGGGGGCGCGGCCGCTTTTTATGAAGGCGAATTAGCGAGACAAGTGGCTGATTATGTACAAAAAAATGGCGGTTGGCTCACAGTTGACGATCTGCGCCAACATCAAGCCACGTGGGAAACACCGCTTAATATAGATTATCGCGGTACCACAGTATGGCAATGTCCACCGAATGGACAAGGTTTAACTGTACTTTCTGCGTTAAATTTATTACAACAATTTGATGTAAAAGATTTTCCTGCGCAAACTTCGGCGCGTTATCATTTATTAATTGAAATCATGCGGTTAGCTTTTGCCGATGGTTTGCATTATATTACTGATCCGCGCACTGATCCCGTGCCAGTGGCTGCTTTGTTAGACAAAACGTATGCTAAAAATCGCGCTGCCTTGATCCATCCTGATCACGCGCTACAGAATGTCAGCTACGGCATTATTCCACCGTCGAGTGATACGATTTATGTCAGTGCAGTGGACAGCGAAGGTCATGCTTGCTCATTAATTAATAGTACATTTCAAAGTTTTGGCAGTGGTTTAGTCGTACCAAAGACAGGAATTAGCTTACAAAATCGGGGCGCAGGATTTAACTTAATTGAGGGTCATCCACGCTGTTTAGCCCCAGAAAAACGCCCTTATCACACCATTATTCCGGGAATGGCCACGAAAAATGGGGAATTTTACCTTAGTTTTGGCGTAATGGGCGCGTTTCAACAGCCACAAGGACAGTTGCAAGTGCTAAATCACTTGTTAGATGAAAAAATGGACATACAAGCGGCCTTAGATGCGCTACGATTTGGGATTGATTTAGAGACAAATGTAATCCGTTTAGAGGCTGGTGTGCCACAAGAAATTGTGGATGGATTACAAAAAAGAGGGCATTGTGTGACTATTTTAGATGGTTGGCAACGTATGGAATTGGGCGGCGGACAAGCCATTATCCGCGATCCAGAAACTGGAGTATTGTTTGCGGGGTCTGAACCGCGCAAAGATGGCGCAGCCGTTGGCTTTTAAGGACTCATTTATGCGTACTCTTGAAGTTGTGCAAACTGGCACATTACTCATTGTGGATGATGTGCCGAATAATTTGCGTTTATTGTTTGATTATTTAAAACATTACCATTTTAAATTAAGAATTGCCCGCGATGGAGAAGACGCATTGCGACAAGTGGCATTAGCTCCGCCTGATTTGATTTTATTAGATGTGATGATGCCTGTTTTAGATGGTTTTGAAACCTGTCGCCGTTTAAAAGCCGATGAAAAAACCGCCCATATTCCTGTTATTTTCATGACCGCTTTAAATGATACGGTAGATAAAATAAAAGGTTTTGAATTAGGCGCGGTGGATTATATCA
This sequence comes from Thioflexithrix psekupsensis, assembly GCF_002149925.1. Classification (NCBI taxonomy): domain Bacteria; kingdom Pseudomonadati; phylum Pseudomonadota; class Gammaproteobacteria; order Thiotrichales; genus Thioflexithrix; species Thioflexithrix psekupsensis. Next base: position 95,951 of record NZ_MSLT01000024.1, read on the forward strand.
CTAAGCCATTTCATCCCGAAGAAGTATTAATGCGCATTAATACGCATTTAACCTTGCAAAAATTGCAACGGGTATTGTTGCAAAAAAATCGACAATTGCAACAACAAAATGAAGAATTAGAAGCCTTTGCCCATACGGTGGCGCATGATTTAAAAAATCCATTGAGCAGTATTGTTAATTTTATTGGCGTACTTTCTGAGGATTATTTAGAACAATTTGATGGGCAAACCTTGCAATTATTAAAGATGATTGAGCAAGAAAGTTTGCGCAGTTTTGACATTATTGATGCGCTGTTATTATTAGCCAGTACGCGCCGACGCGATATTGAAATGAATTTGCTCAATATGTCTAGCATTATGCGTCGAGTGCAGCAACATTTAGCCCCAATGATTGCCGAATATCACGCCCATATTATTTATCCCAATGAATGGCCATTAAGTAAAGGATTTGCCCCTTGGGTTGAGGAAATTTGGACAAATTATATGAGTAATGCCATTAAATATGGTGGACGGCCGCCCATCGTTGAGATTGGAGCTGAAGCCCAGCCGGACAAAAATCGAGCGTATTTTTGGGTGAAAGACAATGGTGAAGGATTAAACATGGCCGCCCAGCAAAAATTGTTTACTCCCTTCACGCGCATTGGTCAATCAGGGATTGAAGGTCATGGCTTAGGCCTATCTATTGTACAACGTATAGTAGAACGATTTGGCGGTGAAGTGGGCGTGATCAGCACACCGGGCGAGGGCAGTACTTTTTTCTTTACTTTACCGATCCGTGATTCGGTTTCTTTAGAATCAGGCGAAATGGACGCATTAAATGAATAGCACACATCCTATTTTAGAAAAATTAATTCAACAAATAACGAGCGTTATTTTAGGTAAAGAACAACAAATTCGTTTGGTGTTGACTTGTTTATTAGCGCGAGGTCATGTATTAATTGAAGACTTACCGGGGGTGGGAAAAACCACATTGGCTCATGCGCTGGCAAAAGCAATGGGCGTGAGTTTTCAACGCATTCAATTTACCAGTGATTTATTGCCTGCGGACATTATTGGGGTTTCTATTTTTGATAAAAATTCGGCTGAATTTAAATTTCACATTGGCCCGATTTTCGCGCAAATGGTACTCGCTGATGAAGTGAATCGTGCGACACCGAAAACCCAAAGCGCGTTATTAGAAGCGATGGAAGAACATCAAGTGACGGTGGATGGTGTTAGTCATGTCTTACCTTCGCCTTTTTTTGTATTAGCTACGCAAAATCCATTGCACCAAATTGGTACATTTCCTTTGCCTGAATCGCAATTAGATCGCTTTATGATGTGCTTGGCTTTGGGTTATCCCGATGCGCGCACCGAGCGGGATTTATTGCGCGGACAGGATCGGCGGGATTTAATTGAAAAAATACAACCTGTGATTGCCTTAGACGAATTTGTGGCATTGCAAAAAAACGTGCCACAAATTCACGTGTCAGATGCCACTTTAGATTACATTCAGGCTTTATTGGCATACAGTCGTGAATCACCGCGTTATCGTTATGGGCTTTCTCCGCGGGCGGGTTTGGCTTTGTTGCACAGTGGCCAAGCGTGGGCTTTGCTGCATGGACGTGATTATGTTTTACCAGAAGACATACAAACTATTTTGCCCGGTGTGGTGACACATCGTCTGGTCAGTTCGTTAGAACTACGTGAGGGACAATCTATTGTTGATCCGTTATTAACAGAAGTGGCGATTCCTTGATTTGGGATACATAATAACGTATTTTAAGTAATGCGAATGACCACGGTGAGCGCGTCAAAATGATTGGATTAGCTCAGGCAATCGCTTAAAATAGGTGCTAATTCATTTTAAAAACAGGAAATAAAAATGACTCATTGGTTAATGCGTACTCGTGAATTTTGGCGACGAGATCAGGTATTTGATTTTATGTTGCCTCCGTTGCAATCTCGTGAATTAGATTTATCCCACGGAATTGTTTTATATTTGGAAAATGTCACTGTTAGTTTTGACGGATTTAAGGCGTTAAATAATTTAAATTTATATGTGAATAGCGGAGAATTGCGCTGCATTATTGGGGCAAATGGTGCGGGTAAAACGACGATGATGGATGTCATCACAGGGAAAACACGACCAGATACAGGATCGGTTTTTTTCGGGCAACGCATTGATTTAACAAAGTATAATGAGTCAGAAATTGCTGCTGCGGGAATTGGGCGCAAATTTCAAAAACCTACGGTATTTGAAAATCACACGGTATTAGAAAATTTAGAGTTGGCTTTGCAAGCGAATAAAACCACTTTTGCCACTTTATTTGCTCGCCTTAATGCAGAACAACGGGATCGTATTGATGAGGTATTAAAAATTATTGGTTTAACCGACCAAGTGTACTTGCGAGCAGGACTGTTATCGCATGGACAAAAACAATGGTTAGAAATCGGTATGTTGTTGGTGCAAAATCCTTATTTATTATTAGTGGATGAACCCGTTGCTGGCATGACGCAACAGGAAATTGAACGGACTGCGGAGTTATTGTTGTCGCTGGCTGAAAAACACTCAGTTGTAGTTGTAGAACACGACATGGTTTTTGTGCGCTCAATCGCGCGCACCGTTACAGTGCTACATGAAGGCAGTGTGTTGGCAGAGGGGAAAATGGATGAAATTCAAAATAATCCTAAAGTCATTGAAGTGTATTTGGGTTCAGAACTCACTGCATAACTCTCTGTCATCTTTTTGGTAGTCCACTCTAACGAAAATAATGTTGATTCTTGCAAGTCGTTTATTTTAAGTCAGTTTTTTATTTCTTAATTCTGAAAATCCTAAAATTCTGTAAATTCTGATTCAGACAGAAAAATTTTATAAATGGCTTAATTTTGGTATACTTGGTTATTTGTTAGGTAAAATGGATGATACTTTACTGAGACTCGACGTGGCACGTCGTCGCGGCGTTCCCACAAACTGGTGGGAACGAGACAAACAAAAAGCGATGTTACTTTTTAATGCGTTGCTCTTAGTTTCTATCCCCTCTCCGCTCCATTTCTCGCATCATCGCTTGGGCTAATTCGTCTAAATGCGGTTGCTCAAATAAACTCAAATGAAAACCTGAAATTAAACACACTTCGCTGCCTTTTTCTCCTAATGCGGCGTAATCTGGTGCGTGTTCGGGTAAAATTTCTTCTGACAAAAAGAAAGTGATTTGTCCCGGATAAGGCGTAATGCGATAAGCTGAACGTGCCGCTTCAAAACGTCGAATAAACGCGATAATTTTTAATTCTTGCGGCAATTTTTGTTCTGCTTTATTTTTCCCCATGAATCGCTGAGAGAGTTTAATTAATAAACGCTTCATAATCAGGCTAAAATTAAAGCGCGTGCGTAATTTATGCAGCCCATAGCGTAACAGGCCAAAACGTTTCACATTCGCCGCATGTCGCGCCCAACGCCGTTGTCGCCATTTAAAGAAATCAATCACGCCAAAAAACGCAATCGGCTCTCCCAATTCGCTCAAATGATGCACCACCGCCATCGCAATGCGCGCATCGCCACAATATGCCCCAATAAAATAAGGCCCTGTGGCTTGAATTTGCTTCATTTCTTTGACAAAACGCTGGGCAACGACCTGCATGGTTAATTCATCTTCAGGCATATCTTGAAAGGCAAAAATATTTAAACCATAAAACGGTTGTTCACTGCCCATTGCATTAGACAAAGCCCGCGCATAATGCGGCGCACTGAGAAAAAATAACGGGGGATTCTTACCCGACGTTTGCACCGCTTGAATTGCGGTTAATTCCTGTTTAGATTCTCCACCCATTGCTGCGGCTAATCCTGCAATAGTTGGCGTTTGAAATAATAAACTGAGTGAGGCTTTTTGTCCTGTTTGCTTTTCAATATGCGACATTAAGCGCAATGCCAACATGGAATGTCCACCCAAATCAAAAAAGTTATCATGAACGCCAATTGCATCTCGATTTAACACTTTAGACCACGCGGCCGCCAATTGTTTTTCTAACAACGTGCGCGGCGCAACAACTTCTGATTTAACAAGGGATAACACGGGATCGGGTAAAGCAGCACGGTTTACTTTTCCATTGGCATTTAAGGGCAAACGCGCTAAAGAAACATAAGCCACAGGAATCATATAATCAGGTAATTGCAAGCGTAATTGTCGCGTTAATTCCGCCTCATCTAACGACTGTCCTGATTGCGGCACGAGATAAGCGACTAATTGCCGCTCTTCACTGCCTTGAATTAAGCGATAATCCACCACGATTTCTTCAATATCATTGCGCATGCGCAAACGGCTTTCAATTTCGCCCAATTCCACCCGAAAACCACGAATTTTAACTTGATTGTCAATACGCCCTAAAAACAGCACACGGCCATCCGCGAGATAATAACCCGCATCACCGGTGCGATAAAGGCGATCTTCTCGCGTTTTTTCCTCACTGCGAAATGGATTCAATAAGAAACGTTGCGCCGTTTGCTCTTCGTCTAAATAACCCAGACTTAAATAGGGCGAACGAATATAAATTTCCCCGCGTTCTCCCACGCCTGCTAATTGTCCATTCGCTGTTAAAATTAATAATTGCACGCCATCAATACCATAACCCAAAGGCGCGTTTTCATACTCTGCATTATCTAAATGATAAAGGCTCATTAATTGCGGCGTTTCCGTTGCACCATAACCGTTAAAACACTGCGCATTCGGCGCGATTTGACGAAATTGATTGAGCGCATGACGACTCAAACGATCCCCGCCAAAAACCACGTGTTTTAAAGAGATTAAAGGCGTTGTTGCGGTCAAACTCAATACATCAGCCATAGCAGGCGTTAAATGACTGACCGTAATGTGATGAGAATGAATCCAATTTGCCAACGGTTCTAATTGCGCTAATTCATCAGGATATGGAATATAAACACAAGCCCCACAATAATAAGCCGTAAACATATCGCGCAATAAGGGATCATGTGCCAATCCCGATATTAAACTAAATCGATCATCGGCATTAAAACCAAAACTTTTCACATACCAATCAAAGAAATGCGATAACGGATAATGCGCGCCTAAAATGGCTTTAGGTTCTCCCGTCGATCCCGTGGTAAAAGCGACATAAGCCACATCATGCGCTTTGGCTTTAGGCGAAATCGCTAATAAATCGTTTTCTGTGATGCTAATAGAGGCGTTTAATAAATCGGGTAATTGATAAATAGAAACGGATAAGTTTTTTAATTCAACGGGACAATCTGGCGTTAAAAGAAGCAGCGAATGAATTCGTGCGGTTTTAGCGAATTGTGCCAAGCGTTGTGGTGGATAATGGGGATTTAAAATGGTAAAAGCTGCGCCACAATGCCAAATTCCCAACAGCGCGGCGACAAACCACGGACTGCGATCCCCGTAAACTGCAACCACCTCATTTTGTGCCACGCCTGCCTGCCGCAAAGCCGCAGCGAGACGGCAAACATTGCCCCACAAGGTGCGATAATCCCACGTTTCGCCTAAGCCCACTAAAGCAAAATGTGCTGGAGATTGCGCGGCTTGCGTCGCCAATTGATCCAACACCGTGGGCAAATACACGCATGGCAACGGCATTCGCGGGTCAGGTAAACGGGCGTGTGGCGTGCGCAAACTGTATTCATGTAAACGCGCTTCTGGATGAGCCACCACTTGCGTCAATAAATGGTGATACTGTTGCAAGAATTCGACAATACGAGTGGCTTCGTACAAATCAGGATTATAAACCAATCGCAATTCAATCCCATTAACCGTTTCTTTGACATATAAAGTAATGTCGAATTTAGACAAAGTATTAGCGGTGGGAATGTATTCAATTTGCACATCGGCACTGTCAAAATGTGCCGCTTCCAAATTCAACATATTAAACCAAATTTGAAAAATGGGCGTATAGCTTAAATTCCGTTGAGGTTGCAACACTTCGACGATTTTCTCAAAAGGCACTTCCTCATGGTTATAGGCTTCGATGGCTAATTGTTGTACTTTTTGTAAAACTTGAGTAAAAGTCAACTGATCCGCGCTACAATCTGGCACAATACTGTCCAGCGGCGTACGTAGTGCAATAGTGTCAATAAAAAAGCCGACCAATTTTTCCAATTGCGGGTGTGAACGCCCAGCCGACGGCATCCCGATGACCAAATCACTTTGTCCGCTATAACGGTATAACAATACTTGAAACGCACTAAACAGCGTCATAAACAAAGTGACACCCGCTTGACGACTGCTTTGTTGTAGCGCATTGCTCAAGGTTTTAGGTAAAACAAGTTGTTCTTCTGTCCCGTGATAAGTTTGAATCGCAGGGCGTGGGCGATCTGTGGGTAGGGTAGATAAAATAGGCGCATTAGCCAATTGCCGCTGCCAATAAGCTAATTTTTGATCTAAAACTTCGCCTTGCAAATAAGCCCGCTGCCATAAAGTATAATCGGCATAATCAATAGTTAATTCAGGTAAATCAATGGCTTTCCCTTGACGCAACGCGCCATAACATTGAAACAATTCATGACACAATAAACGAATTGACCAGCCATCAGAAATAATATGGTGCATGGTCAACAATAATTGATGCCGTTCATCCGCCAATTGCACCCAATGTAAATATAATAACGGGGGCGCATTTAAATGAAATAAATGTTCAGCCGCTTGATGCTTTAATGTGTCTAAAATAGAATCCACATTTTTTTCTAATCGCAAATCACTATAATCAAAAGAACATTGACGACAATGCGGATCAATAAATTGATAAGGCATTTGTTCGGCATCGGTGCGAAATGCGGTGCGTAAAATCGCATGGCGTTGCAATAAAGTATTTAAGCTGCTTTGTAAATCATAACGGTCTAAATGGCCGTGAATATCTAATAACACATGAATGTTATAAGCGGCGGTTTGTCCTTCTAATTGTTCCAAAAACCATAAGCGTTGTTGGGCAAAAGAAAGTGGAATTTTATCAATAGCTTGTTCGCGTTTCTCAATAAGTTGTCGTGCGGTGTCATTGTTTAATGTGCGGCATTTTTCGGCTAATTTGGCAATGGTTGGATTTTCAAATAACACCCGTTGCGGCAAGTTAATGCCCAAGGTTTTGTGCAAACGGAACATGATTTGTGTGGCTAATAAAGAATGGCCACCCAATTCAAAAAAGTTATCATGAATGCCTAAGCCATAAGTGTCTAAAATAGTTTCCCAAATTTGCGCAATTTGTTGTTCTAATTCATCGCGGGCGTACATTTTTTGTCCGCGTTGCGATTGACTTAACCAACGGCTTAATTGGGCGCGATCAATGTGCTGATCGGGTTCTAATAAGGGCAAACGCTCAAAATGACGAATATCACAGGAAGTATTTTGTCCAAATGGGTCTGGAATCATTAACTTAGCGGCATATTGTCGCAAGGCGGATAATTTGACTTGTCCCGATACAGCCGCGGTCAAATGCAGTACAGATTCAGCAGGATGTTGTACATGTTGCCGTAACCAAGCGTTATAACCGTCTAAACCCACCGTTAAATAGGGCTGATCGTGTAACAAACCGATGCGCAAAGAAGTCAAGCCTTGCGTCGTACTTAATGTGTGATAGCCTCGCGCACGCGACACTTCCCGCAATTGATAAGCGCGATCCTGCCCGACTTCTTCCCAAATACTCCAACCAAAACAATAACTTTTGCGATTTTTTTGGCGTTGATATTGGGCGAAATGGTCTAAAAAGCCATTCGCCGCCGCATACGCACCCATGTTGTACGTGCCTAAGACGCTGGAAACAGAGGAAAAATGAATAAAAATAGCCTCTGGCCGCGTTTGTAATAACTGATCTAACACCCATGTGCCTTGTACTTTGGGGCGTAGCATCGCGGCTAAAGTGTCAGACGTTTCCTCCGTGATCAAGGCTTGATGTGTGACACGCGCCAAATGAATCACGCCTGCCAGTGGCGTTTGCCAGTGTTGTTCTAAGTCATTGATAGTATGGTTTAATTTTTCAAAATCCGTGATGTCTGCGGCTAAATAACGAATTTCTCCGGCCAACGCTTCCAAGTCTTGTAATAAGGCCAGTTTTTTTCCAACGGGTTGATTTTGTTCAATAATCCCTTGCCATTCCGCTCGCGGTGGTAATGCGGTGCGCCCGATTAAGAGTAATCGTGCTTTGTAATCCATTAATAATAAGCGCGCCAAAGCCACGCCAATATCGCCCAAACCGCCGCTGATCAGGTAAAAACCACCAGAGACCAATGGCATGGTTTTCTTGGTTTCCTGATTTAAATCAACCGCTTGCAAACGAGACACATAACGGATTCCCTTACGCCACACCAGTCGTACATCAAGGCTGTGGTGTTGAATTTCTTGTTGTAAGGCGTGTAAATTTCCTGTTAAATCAGCAGGTAACAAATCGAGATGCCGCGCTTGGATTCTCGGTTGTTCATGGTTGACCGTTTTTAGCCACGCATCCAACATGCCGCGTTGCGGGGCAGATAACAGATCATCAGGTAGCACGGATTCGCTGTAACTGCTATAACAAATCAGTTGTAAAGTTTGATCAGAATCGGGATTCTGCGCTAACCATTGTTTTACGCCATGTAGTAAGCTATTCAAGCCCAGTGCTTGCACCTTGTGCCAATCGTCGCTGTTTTGAATGACGGGAGCTTGTTCTGTGTATTGCCAACCGTGGAGCCAATACGTGTGCAGGATTGATGAGGGAATGTGGGCAAATAACTGGTGATAATCCGCGACATTATCGGGATTAATACGGTAATAATTCTCGGCGAGAATTTGAAAAGATTCACCTTTTTCTACTTGAATGATTAGCGCATTATTATCACAAGTTTTAATAAAAGATTGCGCTAAACCGCACTCGTCATTAAAGCATAAATAAAGCGTTTTCTCTGCGGCGATGGGTTCAATTTTTTGCGCCGATGGCAATTGATACGCCTGCCAATTCAGCCGATAAAACCACGCGGGCAAAGTCTGTTCATTGGCTAACCATAAGTCAACTTGTTTCACTAAGGCATTAAATTCGCCATTTTCAAAGCGTTGTTTTAATGGATTGCGTTGTAATTTGCCAATAGAACTTTTTGGAATATCGCTTTTAGCCACAGGTAACACATAAGCGGGCATCACGCCTAATTTGCGCACCAATTGCCCTTGAATACGACGGATAACATCGGCTTGTGTTTCACCGTGGTGGCGGGTGTGGAAAAAAATCAGTAAATCATCGGTATTGCTTTCTTGGCGACGAATCGCGCAGGCAACGGTAAAACTGGCTTCTACGCCTTCGACGGTTTCTACAATGGCTTCAATCTCATGGCTATAATGGTTTAAGCCATTGATAATAATCATTTCTTTTTGGCGGCCGGTGATGGTCAGTCGCCCTTGATGTACCACACCCAAATCACCTGTATCAAACCAGCCATCTTGTGCCAGCACTTGGGCGGTTAATTCTGGGTTTTCGTAGTAACCTACGGTGATCATTGGCCCTTTAATTTGTAATAGCCCTATTGTACCTTGTGGTACAACATGCCCTTCTTGATCCAGTAAACGTAATGCAAAATTCGGCACGGGCTGTCCCACTTCGACATAAGGCGTATCGGGAGAAGCCAAACGTTGTAGGTAATCATGAGAAAATACGACAGCCGCCCCCGTTTCTGACATACCCCAAGCGGCTTGCATCACTTTGGGATTGAAGCCGTGTTGGCTCAGTAAACGCGCAAAAGCTTGGGCGGTTTGTGGTACAATCGGCTCGGCTACACTCAATAACGACTTGACACAACGCAAATCCCAATGACCGCGCTTAATCGCTTCGGCGCGTTCGTTGATTAAACCGAGCGCAAAATTCGGAGCCCACGCATAAGTGACACGATAACGATCAATCCAGTCTAACCAAATCAAAGGGTTATGCAAAAATAATTCGGTGGGCGCGTGAATTTGTTGGCTGCCCACATACACATCTCGAATACAACAACGCACCAAACTGCCCACGTGATCCAAATGTAACCAGTTTAAACTGATCTCTTCTGCGGTAAAACGATTGTGCGCGGCAGAGCTGGCCACGTTATTGATCAAAGTCGAATGGGTCAACATCACGCCTTTGGGTTGTCCTGTTGATCCTGATGTAAACAAAAGAATGGCCACATCATGCGGATCAGCGTGATGCCAATGGTGATCGGGATCGCCTTGTGTCAGGTCTTCTACGCTTAAAATACGGGGCGGCGTGTCGAAAATGGTTAATTTTTGTAAGTCATTGAGTAATCCACGACGTGTCACAATAAGCGGCCGCGCCAGCCGTTGCCAAATGTTGCCTAACAGTTGCACGGGCGCACTGTCCGCTTCGTATAACGGTGGCACGTGCGTGGGAACGGGAATAAATCCCCCCGCTAAACAGCCCCAAAATATCGGAATGAAATCCGCATTGTGATCCAATTGTAAGATAATTTTGTCGCCAGTCTGACAACCCTGCTCACGTAATCGCGCCAAGACCATCGCCGCCCGCTCCGCGAGTTCGGCATAACTTTGCCATTCTTCTCGCCCATCAAGGTGCAAATAACGCACGCCTTGCGCATACGATTGTTGTGCGGTGTATTTTAAAACTTGCGGCAAAGTCAGCGGACGATCCGCAGGTAAAGGAATGTTTACCCCTTCTAAATACGACAAAGCGTGTTCACTTTGTGCTTCTTGCGAAGTACGTTGAGCGAGTTGGGGCGAGATAACAATGGAATGGTGCGGCGTTCGATCCTCATCTAACACATCGCTTAAATGCCACCGTGCCTGCTGTTTCACCTGTTCATGTGCGACAACGGTCAAGGGTTCAGGCGCGGCCAGCGGACGCAAGGCGTGTGTCCATTGCTGGCATAAGTCCTCGTCTTCTAAATAAGGCAGTTGTTTTAAGGCTTCTGTATCCACATCACCTTGTGCCGTGCGCGGCAATGCGGTGACGGGTAAAAAATGTACCCGTTGCCAAAAATTTTCCCAATCTATTGATAATTCTGGAAAAAATGCAGTAAGTCGCGTCTGAAGTTGGGTGCGGAGGCGTTGGGTATCGAGTGGGCTTTGTGTACTGACGAGGGCGAGACGTAAATGCGGAAGTTCGGACGTTGTTGGGGTTATTTGTACTGCAAATGCCTCACGAATGTGATTTTCATTGAATAGCGCGCCTTCAATTTGTCGTATAAAAGAAGGGGTTAATTCTGGGAGATAAGCAGTATGGGTTAAATCGTTGGCATTCGTGAGATGTGTCATTGTATTATTTCCAGTAGAGATCAGGCTTTAGGTAAGGTGACACCGCGTTGCCCTTGATATTTGCCGCTGCGGTCGCGGTAAGAGGTTTCACAAACCTGCTCCGCGCCGAGAAACAGCAGTTGTGCCACGCCTTCATGGGCATAGATTTTAGCAGGTAATGGGGTGGTGTTAGAAAATTCTAAAGTAATATGCCCTTCCCATTCAGGCTCTAGCGGCGTAACGTTGACGATAATACCGCAACGCGCATAAGTCGATTTTCCCAGACAAATCACTAATACATCACGCGGAATGCGCAAGTATTCCACACTACGCGCTAAAGCAAAAGAGTTGGGTGGAATAATACACATATCATCAATTCTATCGACAAAATTACCCGCTTCAAATTGTTTGGGATCGACGATGGTCGAATTAATATTGGTGAATATTTTAAATTCGTTGGCACAACGCACGTCGTAACCATAACTAGAAGTGCCGTAGGAGATAACGGGTTGTTGTTGGGTATTTTGTTTAATTTGGTGTTCGGCAAAGGGTTCTATCATGCCGTGTTGGGTGGCCATGTGCCGAATCCAACGATCTGATTTTATGCTCATGATGGGAATGGAGAGTGGTTATTGATGGGGGGATTATAGCAAAGTTTTGCGAGAATTCGGAATGTAGGGGATTTGAGAATTTTTAGAAGGGATTAATTTGGGTTAGTTTTTTTGTCTGAATCAGAATTTACGGAATTTTAGGATTTTCAGAATTGAAGAATAAAAACTTCTTGTAAGAGTTAATTTTGAAAATTCTTGTGTCTGGAAATTCTGATTTCATCCACGATTCTCCTTAAAAAACCATTTTAAAACGCTATCCAAATGCGATAAAGCGATGGGTACGTTGTTATCAAGCTCGCGGTCAGAAAGATGCGCGCCTTCTCGGCTTTGTTCATTAATTTTAAACATTAAATCGATTATTGTGGCATCTGGGGTAAAAGGCTGGTTTTTTAAATTATCCAGATTTTTGCCAAGCATTTTATCAGGGGGAGTTTTTTTATTTTTGCTGTACAAATCACGCACAATACATTCTAATGCTTTTCTGGAATGAATTAAGACATCATCGGCGCGAGTTATTTCAAGAATAGCGGCAATTTCTTTTTGAATGGGCGAGTTATTAGGGCATTTATTACGATGATTTTTTAAGGGTTTCAATTGTTCTTCCCAAAGAAGAAATTTTGCATTTTTATCTCGGTTAAAAAATGACTTAAAATCCTCCATATTCGCCCAAACGCCGTTAATCGTTTGAATTTGCCGATTCTGTTTTGGTGCGTTTTCCACATCAATTCTACGCACAAAATCCTCTCCATCTAATGACCACCATTCCTCCACTTGATCATCTTTTTGGATTCTATCAAATTCATTCCGCACTTTATCCAATAGATTTTGTGGATTATTACCTGCCACCATGATTTGTAAATAAGGTTTTTCTGCGTTAAAAAAACCTTCGATGAGGGCTAAATTTCCCTGCTCATCTTTCAATTGACAACCATTTTTCCACAAACTAGATATTTTCCCCCAATAATGCGTGCGCACAATAAAACTTTGCAAATTGCCATAATGTAAAAACCGATATTCATAACGCACAAATCGTTTTTTATCATTCTGTTCCCATAAATCAATTAATGCCTCTGGTTTTTCCTCTGGCAATAAAGCAGGCGCAATAAAACGACGTTCGGAAAAAAGTTTTTCAGAATCATAATCTAGTTCAAAACAAATCTCACAAGATTTCATGAAATCTAAAAATAATTCCTGCTCTGTTTCATCAAATTGTTGCCACACATGTTTTAATTGCGCTGCGCCAAATTCACCATTTTTTACCAATTGTGGAAAAACGCCTTGACGATCAAATAAAGTATAAACCGCATCAATCGCCCATTTTTGGTCTAAAATGATTTGGTTTTGAAATAGATTTTCTTGATAAAATACCCAGCTTGTATCATGTAAATATTTTAGCAAAGTATGCGCATGTTCATTATCCAATCCAAATTTTTGACACAACTTGTTAAATTCGGTTAAAGAAAGGGTTTTTTTAGAGGTTTGCCACTTTTGTAACTGAGTCTGTACATCCCACCATGATTTAGGAAAAATGACGCAGGTTTTTTCAAGTAATTTTTCAACTTGTTCCATTAAATGTTGTTCAAAAAAAGTAAAGCCATTGTGTTTATCTTGTGAAGATTCCACGGCAATAGACGCAACAATATTATAACGCTGACGCAAATCCGCTAAATTTTTCGGGATTTGTTCCCCATCGCGCTGTTTTTTAGTTTGCACGATTAAAATAGGGCTGTTATCGCCTAAATTTTTCGCATAATCTAACCAATAATTTAAGGGATAATTACGATAAGGATGATCACCTTCTTTTTGCTCAGGTTCTTTTTCTGTTTGAGCATCCCACACTAAAACAAAAATCGCTTTGGTTTGCATAAACAAGCGATGGGTGGCGTGATAAATGTCTTGTCCACCAAAATCCCAAATGTGTAGTTGAATCGTTTTAAATTGCTTTTCTTTAGCGAGTTTTTTTAAGGAATAATGCCGCAATTGAATCGCATGGGTAGAAGGTTCTTTTTCGTCAAAAGTCTTGTCCAGCCACCGCTTGAGCAAACAAGTTTTACCCACACGCCCATTACCAACTAAAATCACTTTAGCTTGATAAGTTTGGATTTGCTGTTTTTCTAGGTCTTCGAGGTAGTGACGGACTGGAATTAAAACATCTGCACTCATTAAAACATCTCCATATTCATATTCACGATTAAAAATTTCTTCTGGTATATTTTTAATGGGATTTCCATAAAGTTCAAGCTCTATCAATTTTGGGAAATTATTGAGAAAATCTAAAGTGATTTCTTGAATTTGATTATTCTTTAAATCCAACTCAGTCAAAGCGGTCAAGCCTTGTAACGGGCTTAGGTCGCTAATTTGATTGTTCCATAAGCTCAACCCAGTCAAAGCGGTCAAGCCTTGTAACGGGCTTAGGTCGCTAATTTGATTACTGCCTAAATCCAACTGAGTCAAAGCGGTCAAGCCTTGTAACGGGCTTAGGTCGCTGATTTGATTACCTGTTAAATCCAACAGAGTCAAAGCGGTCAAGCCTTGTAACGGGCTTAGGTCGCTGATTTGATTACCTGTTAAATCCAACAGAGTCAAAGCGGTCAAGCCTTGTAACGGGCTTAGGTCTTCTATTATTTCACACCACGTCAGATGCAAACCCACCACTTCCCCTTGCTCATTCAAGGCAAATTCAGCTCGTCGCTCTTCATAATATTCCCCAATCTCCCCCAACTCCACCTGCTCAAGCGCAAATCCCAAATCCTTCTCTAATTGCAAAATCACTTTAGGTTTATTTGGCATGGTTGAAAATGTTCCTTTTTAAGAAAGAATCGGCTTTTTTAAGGGAGTTATTTCTGATGCAGATAAAAAATTTTACGCGCCTTGCCGTACCCACTCGCCAAAACGACGCAACACCTGTTGGCTTTCAGGACAATCTGTCACATTGCGTAATAATTGTTCCATGCTATAACCATATTCAGCAAAAGAAATTTCACGGGCATGAATATAACGGCGGGTAATTTCTGCATTAAACTCAGGATGAAATTGCACACCCCAACAACATTGCCCAATACGAAATGCTTGATGATTATCGTGTGCATTGCGCGCTAAAATAACGGCATGATTCGGTAAATCAATCACCGTTTGCGCATGAACAGAATAAGCCATTAAAGAAGAAGATAAATGATTAAATAACAGATCATTTTTAGCCTCTGCCATTAATTCAATTTGAATCACGCCAATTTCATAACCTTTAGGATTATAATCCACTCTTCCACCCATCGCATGAGCAATTAATTGATGCCCATAACAAATGCCCAATACAGGATAATTCGCTTCAATCGCTTGTCGCAACCATTCGGCTGTTTTTTCGCTCCAAATTTCCCGATCTGTCACCATCGCATTAGAACCAGTAATTACAATGCCAGAAATCGCATTATTCTCGTTTAATTCGGGCAAAGATTCCCCCAAATAAACCGCCACCGTTTGCACTTCTGCATCGGCATATCCTAAACCATCGCGCACCCAATCTTCAAAATCACCATAATCCGTTCTAATCGCATCAATGGTGCAGCCTGTTTTAATAATCAACATCTTCAACATAAGTAAATTCCATTCACTGGTTTATTAATTTTTTGCCGTTAAAGGTTCTAAATACGTTTTTAAGCGATTTCTCCAGCCCAATAACCAGCGTGATTCCTGACGTTCAGCGGGTGCATTTTGCACGCGACGAGTGAGAATAACATCAGCCGCATCAGCAAATTCTTGTAAAGGAGAAGCGGTATTTCCTGTCATCGCCGATAACACTTGCAATAACCCCCAACCTTGTTCTTGATAACGCTCTGTTAATGCCACACCTTCCCCTTTAAAATTCACATAATCCAATAACGCATAAACGCCTTGTGGAGTCTGTGCCACGCGATAAAATTGCGTTTTAATTAACGCACGTTCGGCTTCGTTGCTTAATGTTTGCAACATCACGGGCAATGCCTGTTCTAAACGACGAATAATAAACTGCACTTGGTCAGGAATGCTGTCTAACATGAATTGCCGCAATTCCGTCATTTGTGGCGTATCTTTAGCCGCTAAAAAAGCCTCGCGGTTTGGCCATGGATTCACCGTGATATTTTGCAACCAAACGGGTAAAGTATAATTGCGTTCTTTTAAGAATTTTAACAAATCAGGAAATGTCTCTGTATAAGGGCGATGATTGGTTTCAGGATACCAAATAAAATGACCAATTCCCAAAGAAGCAAAATGTTCCCCTTGATTCCAAGAAGTGAGTCCTTCTATTTTGGCAGAACTTTCATTCATCCAAATCTTTTGCCCAATCACCAAGGCATCGCGTTGCGCCACTTCAATATAAGCGGGTTTAATTGGCTCTGCAATCACCACAGATTCGGCGGGAACTTTAGGGGTTTGGCTGCAACTGCTTAATGTCATCATCGCAGGAGTTATTAACAAACCTGTTAAAGCAATACGATAGCTTATTTTTAACATAAAAAACTCCACTGATTAACGATTAAATTTAACAAAAGCGTGCTGATTTTCAATTTTAACCTCATAACGGGTTAAATTATCACAAATGGCATTGCGACAATGACCATCTTTTAAAGAAAAACGATATTTATGAAAAGGGCAAGTGATACTGTCTCCATTCACCTGCCCCAGTTCTAATGAATAACCCAAATGTGGGCATTTTGCCTCAAAACAATGGACATTTTCCCCTTCTCGACCGACCAATAACAAGTCATCGTTTACCAGAATAAATAAACACCCTTGCTCTGGAATTTGATACAATTCAGCCAATGGCAACCAATCGGTATCTAATTGCGTCATTTGTTTAGACATTGTTTTATTCACAACGGGAAAAAAAATGGATATTATCTATTTACGTGATCTGAGAATAGACACCGTGATCGGCATTTATGGTTGGGAGCGGCAAGTCAAACAGACTATTGTTTTTGATTTAGAAATGGCAACCGATATTAGAAAAGCCGCCCATTCTGATTGTATCGAAGATACTTTGAATTATAAAGCGGTGGCGAAGCGTTTGATTGATTTTGTCGGTCACAGCCAATTCGCTTTGGTAGAAACGTTAGCCGAGCGAGTGTGTGAGATTATTGTAACGGAATTTAACGTGCCTTGGGTACGTTTGCAACTGAATAAAAAAGGCGCGGTGCGCGGCGCACGCGATGTGGGAATTATTATTGAACGAGGAGTGAAACCAGAACATGGCTGAGGTTTATTTAAGCATTGGCAGCAATATTGATCCTGCGGCAAATATTCGCGCTGCCATTACCGCTTTAAAACAGCATTATCATCACGTGATTCTGTCACCCATTTATGAAACAGAAGCAGTGGGTTTTGTGGGCGATAATTTTTATAATTTAGTGGTGCAATTAAACACGGACAATCCTCCCGATTTAATCGCCAAAACGCTACGCGATATTGAACATCAACAAGGGCGAAAACGCACCAGCGAGCGTTTTAATTCTCGCACGTTAGATATTGATTTAATTCTTTATGATGAGATGGTGTTAAAAACCGATTTATTGGAACTGCCACGCGGCGAAATTTTAAAATATGCTTTTGTGTTAAAACCCTTAGCGGATTTAAGTCCCGATAAACTCCACCCCACCACGCAACAAACTTATCGCCAATTATGGGCAGCTTTTGATCACGCCAGTCAACCGCTTTGGCCTGTTTTATTAACGGTAGAATAAAGCGCGTTATTAAGTCGTTAAAAAAATATTCAGCCATTAAAACCATTCAGAATGTTCACTCCTCTACCGCCCCTGCCCTCTTGCTGGGAGGGGGAATAACAGATTGTTTTTATTGTTAAAATCTAACAAAATAACCCGATCTCTTTTTCCTCCTAGCAGGAGTGGTTAGGGTGGTAGAGGTGCTGATAGTCCAGATTATTCCTGTTTGGGTGCTTATATGAAATTCATGAGAATGAACTTTAAGTAAAGTGCTTTCGTCAATTACAATAATGTTTGTTGAGTGGGCGAAAAACTCTTAGTTTACAAATGACGTTTTCAATTGTACTTTTTGGGTGTGACGCTTCCTTTTACCACTGTGGTAGCGTTTTTGTTTTTTGACGCTCAAGACGGTGCGTTTTTTTAAAATTCTCCCTAAACGATTTTTGATAGAATATCTCTCCAACAAAATTATTCTTAAAATTAACCCCATCACTCAGCATCACCGAGAATACCAAATGACAACGACGGATACGCGATCACCGCTTAATTATCAAACCGCAGGTGTGAATATCGATCACGGCAATTTGTTGGTGGAACGCATTAAACCCATCGCCCAACGTACCCACCGCCCAGAACAATTGGGTGGTTTGGGGGGATTTGGAGCTTTGTTTGCGTTGCCGCTGGAGCGTTATCAACATCCTGTATTGGTTTCTGGCACCGACGGCGTGGGAACAAAATTAAAATTAGCCATGCAACTGGGAAAACATGACACCATTGGCATTGATTTGGTCGCCATGTGCGTCAACGATATTGTGGTATCGGGCGCGGAGCCTTTGTTTTTTCTCGATTATTACGCCACAGGTCATCTTAATGTCGAAACGGCAACCGCAGTGATTGCGGGCATCGGGCGCGGCTGTGAATTGGCAGGCGCGGCATTGGTCGGCGGTGAAACGGCAGAAATGCCCGGTATGTATGAAGGCGAAGATTATGATTTAGCAGGGTTTTCTGTGGGCATTGTGGAACGGGATCGCATTATTGATGGGCGACGTTTGGCACAAGATGGCGATGTGTTAATTGGATTGGCTTCTAGCGGAGCGCATTCTAATGGTTACTCTTTGATTCGTAAGGTCATTGAGCGTACGGGTGTGGCGTTGGATGCGGATTTTTACGGTCATTCTTTGGGTGAAGTATTGCTTGAGCCGACGCGGATTTATGTTAAACCTGTTTTACAAACCTTAGCCATTGCGCCCGTTCATGCCATTGCACATATTACAGGTGGCGGCTTGTTGGAAAACCTTCCTAGAGTATTACCTGACAATGTCACCGCGTATATCGACACAGCCAGTTGGACGTGGCCGCCCTTGTTTAAATGGTTACAAAGCGAAGCCCATATTGACGACACGGAAATGTATCGTACTTTTAATTGTGGTGTGGGCATGGTGTTGTGTGTGCCTGCGGCTGTCGTAGATACAGTTATACAAAGTATGCAGCATGCAGGGGAACAAGCGTGGGTGTTAGGGCGTTTAGTTCCGCGGGTGGATCAGGCGATCATTTTTGGAAATAGCGTATGTTAAACGTGGTTATTTTGATTTCTGGACGCGGCAGCAATATGCAAGCCATTGTAGAGACAGAAGATTCTTTGTTAGCGGTGCGGGCAATTGTCAGTAATCGAGCGGATGCGGCTGGATTGCGTTATGCTCAGGCTAAAAATATTACAACTCATGTGCTTTCTCATCATGATTATGCGGATAGAACGGCTTTTGATCGGGCTTTGCAAGCCTGTATTGATCAATATGCCCCGGATGCGGTGGTGTTAGCGGGGTTTATGCGTATTTTGGGACGGGAATTTGTGCAGCATTATGCGGGGCGTTTGTTTAATATTCATCCTTCGTTATTGCCTGATTTTAAAGGATTAGATACGCATCGTCGTGTGTTGGAGGCAGGTTGTCGGGAACACGGGGCGAGTGTGCATTTTGTCACTGAGGATTTGGACGGTGGTCCCGTGATCGCGCAAGTGAAAGTTCCCATATTACCCAACGATACGGAAGACACATTGGCGACTCGTGTATTAGCCAAAGAACATTATTTGTATCCAAAAGTGTTACAACAATTTGCTGCGGGCGAATTTTATTTACACAACGGGCAAGTGGTGTGGACTCAGAAATAATGGATTGAGGATAGAGAAAATGAGTGATTCTGGTTATCAAGAATTAGTAGATAATACTCTAATGGCGATTGAAGAAGCATTAGAACAACAAGAAATAGAGATTGATTATGAAACCGTTTCAGGTATTTTAACGCTGGAATTTGCGGATCATTCAAAAATTGTGATTAATCGCCAACCCGCGGTTAAGCAATTGTGGATTGCGGCCAAATCGGGTGGTTTTCATTTAAATTATGATCCAGCACAAATGACTTGGGTTTTAGAGACGGATTCATCATTGGACGTGGCGCAATTATTATCGCGGTTATGTTCTGAGCAATCCGGGGAGAATGTACGGTTGTTGTTGGGGAAATTATCAGGGCATTGAGTTGTTGATAAAAATATTTTTTGTCTGAATCAGAATTTACAGACACAAGAATTTTCAAAATTTATTCTTGCCAGTGGTTTATTTTCAGCAGATTTTTTATTCTTTAATTCTGAAAATCCTGAAATTCTGTAAATTCTGATTCTGACAAAATAAGAATTTTGTGGGCTATATCTTTTTTGTATTACGCTATTTATCACACATTTTTCTTCACTCCCCAATGCCGAATCATTCGCCGCGCAGGATTTTCAAATAAGAAATAAGATAAGGCAGCCACTAATACCGATAAACTTAAAAAAATCACTAATAATAACCAAGTATTTTCAATCGGTAATTGTTTCACTCCGCGCAAAACAGGTTCATGCAGCAAATATAAAGAATAAGAAATTTTTCCCAGAAAATCGCCAATGGAATTAGTTAAAAAAGAGTGATCGTCAGGCACAAGAAAAACCAGTGAGAAAAACACCGATCCCACCACTAATAATACCCCAACATCTTTCCATAAACCATGCTTTACTCCAGTGATTGCTTGAAATATCTGGGGAAATAACAGCACAATGAATAACAAAGAAAATAAATACGCGCCACTTTGCCACTGTTTCGGTGCTGACCAGTGACGATAAACTTGTCCCAATACTAAACCGGTTAAAAAATAAGGCAATGCTTCAAATATTCTAAATTGAATCGGCATCCCTAGCCATTCTGTGTTTATTCTCGGCAATCCCAGAAAAATTAATAATGCCACAATCGCCACTAACAAAAGATACAAGCGGCCTTCCCATTTTTGATAAAACCACCACAGTAAAATAAACAGTAGATAAAAATGAATCTCAACAGGAATTGTCCACAATACTGATGTGCCAAATAAAAATAATAAATGCGCCATTAAATGCTGAATATTCGGAATATTGTAGAGAAGATTAGCACTGCTATAAGATAAAAAAACCACCAATAAAAATAACGGAATGACCCGTGCGATACGTGCCACTCCGTATTGATATACCATCGCTTTATTAAACGGTTGATTCATGTACAAATACGACATCAAAAAACCGCTTAATATAAAAAATAACATCACCCCAAATTGACCCGCGCCAGTACCAAAAAAACCGCTTAAAAATTGAGTATTGTTGCTGTAATGACTGACGGCCACAATTAAAGCAGCAAGACCGCGCAGGCTGTTTAATTTTCTAATTTCCATTATAATTTGGGGTGCTTATCAAAACCAATCCACTAACCCAATTGCGACATGATTTCGTCGCTAATATCCGCATTAGAATAAACCTCTTGTACATCATCAAGGTTTTCTAACATGTCTAATAATTTCAACATCTTTTGTGCGGTGTCTAAATCCAATTCGCTGCTCGTGCTGGCGCGCATGGTTACTTCGGCTGTTTCTGCTTTAATACCTGCTTTTTCTAAAGCTTCTTTGACCGTGTGAAAATCATCAGGCGCAGTCAACACTTCAATCCCACTGTCATCATCAGTGACAATATCGCTTGCACCTGCTTCTAAGGCGATTTCCATCACCCGATCTTCGTCCGTACCGGGGGGATAATAGAGTTGTCCCACTTTGGTAAATAAATAGGAAACAGAACCATCTGTGCCTAAATTACCACCTGTTTTACTGAAGGCATGGCGTACTTCGGAAACAGTGCGATTACGATTATCCGTTAAACAATCCACCATCACCGCCACGCCGCCGGGGCCGTAACCCTCATAACGCACTTCTTCATAATTATCACCGTCCATATCGCCTGAACCGCGTTTAATCGCACGCTCAATGGTGTCTTTACCCATATTCGCGGTTAAAGCCTTATCCACCGCTAAACGCAAACGCGGATTAGACGCGGGATCACCGCCGCCCATACGCGATGCCACGGTGATTTCTCGAATTAAACGGGTAAATAATTTACCGCGTTTTGCATCCTGCGCACCTTTACGGTGTTGGATGTTTGCCCATTTACTGTGTCCTGCCATAGCGATTTCTATTCTGTGTGTCGGTCAATTACAATTAAAAATTTATTCTTTCTCGCTCTGCATTAATGCAGGCAAATGCGATTGGCAACCAAATGCCCGATCCATCGGCAATTGTTGCGTTACCAGTTTATCCTTGACAATGCGCACCTGCAAACCGGTACTGGAAATATCACTACTGGATGTGCTGGGAGTCAGACAATCTGGCGGGGAAATCGGCGTAAAATCTTCGCCCGGTGCAATTTTCCAAGCCTGCGTTTTTTTCGCATCGCTCAAAATTAAATAGCCTTGCGGATGCCACGTGGCGATTAACGGCTGTTCAATCGACATAAATCGCCCGTCAATAAAATTAAGCGTACTGGCGTGCATAAATTCAACCCCTAATTCTCCACATTGGGGCGTATAAATATGCGCCAATTGACGGCCATTAGGCGAGGGAATAATGCTGTGTGGCATTTTAACATTGGGCTGCTCTGCCGTACACTGGGTTGGCCGCCCTTCTAACACCAAAATTTCATTGCCATTGGGTAAAATACGACTAAATTGCTGACTGCCATCGCTCAACACCGCTTCTAACAGAAAATAGCCCGCACTTTTCATATAAAAAATCTGTCCCGGACGATCATCTCTGGGAGAAGTCACTGCGATTCGTTCTCCCTCTGCGCCATTTTGAGTGACCAATTGATGGTTAAAATTACGTCGTTCAGGTTCACTAAATACGCCGCCACCGCGTTGTTCGTAACTGGAAACAAGAATCGCCCATTCCGAATCATCATCCGCCCAAACTACCGTTTCATCATGACGGCTGGCCGTCCAGTCTTGGGTTGGAGTTGTACTGCATCCGCCCAATCCTGCCATCAGCAATAAAATCGCTATAGAATATTTATTCACGTTGCCTCAACTCCTTTTTGCGTAGGATAATGCGCAAAAAAAAAACGGTTCTTTGATTTTTCGCGCTTAATTCTGGCCATTTTACGGGATTCAAGCGACAGAAAAAACCACTGATTTTGTCACGTCGCTTTTATGATAGAGATTGGATGTTATGAAAAAATTAATTTATTGGTGGATAGGGTGTAGTTTATCCCTGGTCAGTTCCCTGAGTGGCGCGGATGATGCTGTCGCGCTGTTTACCGCGCAACCGGCGTTGCACCAAAGTCAATTGACGGGATTTACTCGCGCCCGTGCGCAATTGGATGTGGTGAGCGAGTTATCTGCGCGCTGTCTTACTGTCAACAGCGATGTGGGCGATATGATTCCTGCTTCTGGGCTTTTCGCCTGTTTGGATGATACTTTTATTCGTTTGGAAATAGAAGCCAATCAAGTGGAACAGCAGCGATTAAAAAGCGATTTACAATTTTTAGAAAAAGAAGTGTCCCGTTTGCAACAATTAAGTCGTAACAAAGCGGTGTCAGAAGCCGAATTGGATCGCATGAAAAATCAATTATCTTCGACAGAATTTCAACTCAAAGCCCGCGGCATTGAAGCCCGTCGCTTACAAGAACAATTGTCACGGGTGTGTTTAAAAGCTCCCGCGGGCTGGAAAGTGATACGGCGCAATCTTGAGCCAAAACAATGGGTGAATCAAGGCCAAACAGTGGCACAAGTGGGTGATTTTTCTCAATTACACGTTCCCTTCGCGCTGACTGTAGAAGAATACGCTGCATTGCAACATACCCAACCTTTACAGGTTTATTTACCCGATTTGCGCCAAACGGTGAAGGCCGATATGGCACGGATTTCTCCAGAATTTGATCCGCAAACGCGAAAAATAAATGTTGAATTGCTTTTAGATCAAGGTATTGAAGAGAAACGAGGCGGATGGCGAGTGGAGTTGGCCTTATCGATCCCCGATCCAAGTGATACAGTAATTGTGCCATTGACGGCGATTCAAACGCGCTACGAAGAGTTTTTTCTCCTCACCCCCGAAGGCGAACGTAAAACCATTGTCAAACTCGGCCAAGGTCATGAATTGAATACCATGCGTGTACAAGGACGCGGCATCAAAGCAGGTGATACATTCCGTCTACACACAGTGGCACAATGAATCTAAGCGGTTCACTCTCTTTTATCCCAAGACCTTAGCTATAATCATCACATTGTCTCGTCCATTTTTGGGTCGAGTTCCCTTGTTAAAATCTTCTCCTGTTTTCATCTAAGAAGAGTGACCGCATCATGTTTGTTTCTATTTTACGCCCATTAGGGCTACTGTTTCTTTTTGCTTGTGTTCATCTGGCACAAGCCGCCACCCTTACGGTGAACAGCACCAGCAACAGTTCGCCGCCCGGCGACAGCAGTTGTACACTTAATGAAGCCATCAACAGCATTATCCTCTCAGAAGACCAATCGGGAGGCGATTGCGGATGGGCGATTGATGACACTTATAATGTCTTACTGCCCAGTGGTACTATTTTACTCAATCAAGCCATTTCTTTTTCGGGAAAAAAGGTGTCTATCGTGGGCGCAGTCGCCACCGATAACACTCCCGCCACCCTATTAGATGCCAGCGCATTAGAATCTCCGCCGTTGACCATCAGCAGCGGCAGTCAAATGACTTTGCAAAATATCACGCTCAATAACGCCACCTATGGCGCAATTGTCAATAACAGCAGTCAATTGTCTTTGATCCGCGTTCATTTAAAAAATAACAGCGCAAGCAGTGGCGCGGCAATTAATAGTATTGGCGGGGTAATAACGATACAAACAGACAGTTTAATTCAAGGCAATACCACAAGCAACTTTGGCGGCGGCATTACTATTTCGGGAGGCAGCTTAACAATCAGTCAATCCATTCTTCGGAATAATTCTAGCGGTCGTGGCGGTGTTATTTACGCCAATAAAAACAGCACTGTTTCCATTTCTAATAGCCAAATATTAAGCAATAGCAGCAGCAGTATAGGCGGCGCGTTTTATTTAACCCATTCCAGTTTAACACTCGACAATACGCAGGTAGAAAATAACACGGGACAATCGGGTGGTGGTATTTGGTTAGAATCAAGCACATTGCAAATTAATAATTCCCGTTTATTAGGCAATCTCGCAAACGATACGGGTGGCGCAATTTATGCCATATCAGGCACGGTTAATGTCACGCAGAGTTGTCTTGTTAATAACAGCGATATTAGCTTTTACAGTGCCGTTACAGCCACTGCCAGAAGCAATTGGTGGGGTTATGGCACGGGGGCTGGTGGCGCGTTTTCAGGGGACGGTGACAGTGTCAGCAATACTGTAGATGCCAGTGGTTTCTTAACCAGTGCTTTAGCAGGCTGTCCAACCATTGAATTGCCACCTTTTGATTGTAGCGATGTGTCTGGAATTACGCCAACGCAATGTGGTTTTTTAAGCGACTTTTATAATCAATTACAAGGCGATAATTGGACAAATAACACAGGATGGCTGGAAGTTGAAAACGGCTGCTCTTGGTATGGTATTAGTTGTTTAACCATCGCGCCCAATGCCATCTCCATTAATCTTGCTAATAATAATTTAGTGGGACAATTACCTGAATTTTCATTATTAGGAGAAACACTGATTCATTTAAACCTTTCTGGAAATCGCATTAACGGCACATTACCCAGTTTTTCAGGTTCAAGCCGTTTAAGCACGTTAAATCTGGCGAATAATGAATTAACAGGCAATATTCCTACGAGGTTAAATAATTCCACTTTACTGTCCATATTAAATCTCAGTAATAATCGTTTTTCAGGCACATTACCCAATTTAAGTGTACTGAGCAATTTGACCCAATTGGCCTTACACGGTAATCAATGGCAAGGCGAATTGCCGACGTGGATCATGAATTTGCCGCTCATTACGCAAGGGGGAGTCAGTGTGGGTTACAATTCGTTTTACATTACTGATACGGATTTACGTAATTTTATCAATCGCGTCAACAGCAATGGATTAATCACCCAAACCATTCCCCCAGATAATCTCATCGCCAGCGAGGTGAAAAGTACAGAAGTGTTACTGCAATGGAGTCCGATTGTTTATCAAGCGGATGGGGGCTATTACCAAATCGAATACGCTACAGGCACAGGCAGTACATTTGTTAATGTAGGTCAAACCAGCAGTAAAAGTATTTCTGAATGGCGCGTCATAGGATTACAACCTAATACCCATTATCGTTTTCGCGTACGCACTTACACCCCGCCGCACAATGAGCAAAAAAGCGGTTTACTGAGTGTACCCAGTGCAGAAATTGCGGTAACGACACCCAGTAGCATCGCCGCCCGATGGCAGCCGAGCAATGGGACTTTGATCGATTTTGGTAGTGCAGTTTTGGGAATGCCCACTTCAACACGCATTGTGACGTTACTCGATGTGGGCAGCCAATCGTTTACCGCACAACCTGAAATCGCAAGCGAACGCAGTGGCGATTTTAGTCTAACAACGACACTTGACCCAACCAATGATAAACAACGTATTTTTACATTGGTCTGTCGTCCGTCGGTATTGGGTACGTTTGACGGCCGCTTATCAATTCGTACTGAGCCGTCGATTGGTGAATTACTTAACTATTCTCTCCGTTGTACAGGATTAGCGGACAACCACGCGCCCGAAGCGGTGATATTGAGCAATGCCCGCGTGAATTTGGAAACAGACAGTAATCCTGTGGGCATACTGACCACCCGCGATCCCGATGTGGGCGAGAGTCATACTTATCAATTAGTTTCTGCGCCACAGGGAATATTTGAAATTGTGGGCAATCAACTGCACATTCCTAACCGAGCAACGATTGCCGCTTTAATTGCAGGACAATCATTTTTAATTCGGATTCGCAGCACGGATCAAGCGGGTTTATTTGTGGAAACGGAGCTTATGGTGATCATCGACCCATTAACTAAACCTGAACCCGAACCCGAACCCGAACCCGAACCCGAAAATAAAGCTCCACAAGCCATTTCATTAAATGGCAATTCGGTGGTTATTCGAGAAGAGATTAATACGGGAGATTTTATTGGAGAATTTTCCACTTTAGACCCCGATAATGGAGATGTTCACCGTTACACATTAATAAATCATACGGAAGGATTATTTGAAATTCGTGGAGCGCGTTTATGGGTCAGAGCGGGTGTATTGTTTCGTAACGTGGGAACGCGCCAAATCACGGTACGCAGCACGGATTCGAGTGGGTTATTTGTTGAACAGAATTTTACCCTTCAACTCATCGAAGAAGAAAAACCACAAGAGCCAGAATCCCCTGTGATTCGCGGTGAAATTCGCACGGCTAATACTTTTGGTGCCGAATTAAGCATTGACGCGCCACAACAAGTGACTTTATTGGGTTTCATTAATCCGTTACTTAGCGAATTAGAACAATCCGCAATTCCGTTTATGATATTGCGTTGGTTCGGTGCAAATCAGGAGAATCCTTTAACTTTACATTTTGATTTGCCCGCGCAAACATTAACAGAACAAATTGAATTGCCTATTTATCAAGGTGTTTTATTGGGATTAACGGGATTATTTGAAATTGATTTAGGTTATCGCACTGAAAAAGCGGAATATCTTGAGCCAAATGTCATGCGTTTAACCGTTCAACCCAATCGCGCCCCAACCCAATTAACCTTGTCAGCACAGCAAGTGCCTGAGCGGGCGGCGCGTGGCACGTTAATTGGGGAGTTTTCGGCGCAAGACCCTGATAGCGAAGATCATTTTCAATATGGATTGTTGGATAACGCGGGGCAACGTTTTTATATTTTAGGAAATCAGCTTTATGCGAATAATGGCCGTTTGTTAAATCATCATTTATCGGCTCAACATACTATTCGTGTGCGCGTCACAGACCGTTTGGGGGCATTTTTAGAGCGTGATTTAACGATTGAGGTGTTAAATGCGCCTGAGAATTATCCGCCGCAACGCATTTTATTAACCAAAAAAGAAGTGAGTGAAAACGCGCCTATTGGCACGATTATAGGGCGTTTAGTGGGAGTGGGGGTCAATGCTCAAACAGCGCATTATCAATTGCTGAATGATGCTGAAGGGCGTTTTATTGTAATGGGCGATATGTTGGTGGTGGCAGATGGTTTGCGTTTGGATTATGAACAAGCCAAAGAACATGAGATTGAAGTGGAATTAACGCTGCAAGAATCGGCTTATTCTGTGCGGCAAACTTTCACTATTGATGTGTTGAATCAAACCGATGTCCGCGCCCAGATTATTCCGTTACCTGTGCCAGAACAAGCCAGCGAAAATGCGCCACGTTATTTATTAAAATGGTCGCCAGATGCCGCGCAAATAGGAGAAACAGCGCATTTATTTTTACTCTCTGCCGATGCGAATTTTACACAAGTAATGTTATTTACTGAGGCAGGTTGGCAGAATTGGGATGGGGTTATTGCTTCACTTCAGCCTTTTCAAACCTTGACGCTAGAAAGTGAACATACTTTTCCTTTAACTGCAAGTTTATCCAGTGATTTAATGATGGAGGAAAATCGCCAATTATTTCTCGCTTATCAGCGTGTAAATAGCCTAGAATTGGTGTATCAATCTTTTGGTATCGATTTACCTTAATTTTTTCAGCATCTTTACTTTTTGACTAACCCTAACCCCTCCTATTTAAAGAGGGGTTTATTTTTTCATTCTATTTTTTAAATCCCGCTGCGCGCAAGGCTTCTGCCACAGTGAAAAATGAACCAAAAACCACCAATTGATCCCTCTCTCCCAACATCGCCACCGCTTGTTCATAGGCTTGTGCCACAGAATCATAACGATAACGTGACATCGCACCTAAATCCTGTAAAGTCGCTTCTAATTGTTCTACGGTTGCGGCGCGTGCGACTTGGGGGGCGGCAATGTGCCACACGTCTATTTCGGCCAGTATTTCGGATAATAAGGCGTGAATGTCCTTGTCTCGCATGATTCCCACCAGCGCGTGCGTTTTCCCATCGACCTGATTTTGTTGTAAAAATTTTCGTAAAACAACTGCACCGTGCGCATTATGCGCCACATCAAAAAGACGACGCGGTAATTCAGGTAAACATTGCAAGCGTCCCAACAAACGCGCTTGCGTTAAACCTGCAATGATGGCCGCTTTGGAAACGGGCAAACGTTCGCGTAATAACGTCAATACCATCAAGACGTTCGCTGCATTTTGTAATTGTTGTTCACCCGACAGCGCGGGCAAAGGCAAATCATCATACGCCACTGTTTTACACCACCACGTCCAACGGTGTGACCCTAAGCGTGTGAAATGAAAATCCTGCTGCCAATAGTACAGTTGAGCGTCTAAAATTTCCGCTTGTCGCAATACGCTCAAAGGCGGATTAAATTCACCATATACCGCTAAACCATTCGGGCGTAAAATGCCTGCTTTCTCAAAACCAATTTTTTCTCGCGTCTCTCCCAACCATTCCGTATGATCAAGTGCCACATTCGTGATCAGTGCCACTTGGGGATCGATCAGATTAACCACATCTAATCGCCCGCCCAATCCCACTTCTAATATCGCCACATCTGGTTTTTTTTCTCGAATCAACCATAATGCCGCTAAGGTAATAAATTCAAATGAGGTCAATGTGATTTCACCGCGTGCCGCATCCACCGCCGCAAAAGCACGACAAAAATCCGCTTCGGTCACTTCTTGATGGTCAAAACATAAACGTTCTGTAAAATCAAGCAGATGTGGTGATAAATAGTGAGCCGTGCGATACCCTTCAGCCCGCAAAATCGCTTCCAATAGCGTCACACAAGAACCTTTGCCATTCGTTCCTCCGACCGTAATAACGGGACAGGGAAATGGCAATAAATCTAATAATTCTGCGACATGTTGACAGCGGCTTAATTCCAAATCAATTAAATGAGGATGCAAAGTATTTTGCCAATTTAACCATTCTATTAAGGTCTTAAAACGCATTTTTTTATCCTTCCCATTATCCTCTCTCCATCGCCACGGATTAAATGGACAATAGGGGGAACGATGGGTTCGCCCCTATTGAGAAAAATCAAGCTAATTCGTTGCTTCTGCCACCATTTCAATCGCATGACAAGGACACTGTTCGTAACAAACCGCACACCCCGTACACCGATCATAATCATAACGATAACGTAATCCGCTACCCAACTTCACAATGGCATCCTCAGGACACGCACCATAACAGCCATCACATTCAAAACAATTTCCACAAGATAAACAACGTCTTGCTTCATACAAGGCTTCGCTTAAATTCAAGCCCCCTACCACTTCGGCAAAACCCGCGGTGCGATAGTAACTTTCTAAATGCGGCTGAATACGTTGTTTTGCTTCCGTCCGAAACCAGACGTGTAAACGCTCATAACTCACGAGATCATGGGCGGGTGGTTTTTGATACGTGGTGCCGCGTAACCATGCGTCAATGTGTTTCGCGGCTTTTTTGCCATGTCCTACTGCCACAGTCACCGTGCGTTCGCTGGGAACCATGTCGCCACCGGCAAAAATTCCCTCATGTCCCGTCATCATGCGTTCATCCACTAACACCGTGCCATCGGATTTAAATTGTATCCCTTCAACCCGTTGCAATAAACTCACGTCCGTTTCCTGCCCTAAAGCCAGAATTAACGAATCGGCTTCTAAAGTTTCCAATTCTCCTGTGGGTTGTGGATAACCGTTTTCATCAATACGCATCACTTCGACCACCATTGTATTGCCTTCGATGGTTTTAATCGTACGTAACCAATTGATTTTAACGCCTTCTTCTATCGCTTCATCGGCTTCAAAATGATGTGCGGTCATGTGTTCTCGGTCGCGGCGATAAATAATTAAGGCCTCCTCCGCGCCCAAACGTTTGGCGGTGCGGGCAGCATCCATTGCTGTATTTCCTCCGCCATAAATGGCTACACGCCGTCCGAGTGTGGGGGCTTTTCCTGTTTCCACGCCTTTGAGAAAACTCACCGCATCCAAAATATGTCCTGCATCACGAGCGGGAATATCCACTTTTTTACTGATATGCGCGCCAATGGCCACAAAAACCGCATCAAACTGCCCCGCCGTTTTTTCGGCTAACACGTCTTCCACTTTACGCTGACAGGTGAGACGAATGCCCATATTTAAAATACGTTGCACCTCCTGCGCAATCACATCCCGTGGCAAACGATACGCAGGAATACCAAAGTGCATCATTCCACC
This sequence comes from Thioflexithrix psekupsensis, assembly GCF_002149925.1. Lineage (NCBI taxonomy): Bacteria > Pseudomonadati > Pseudomonadota > Gammaproteobacteria > Thiotrichales > Thioflexithrix > Thioflexithrix psekupsensis. The sequence continues at coordinate 127,063 of NZ_MSLT01000024.1, forward strand.
CGCTAAAGGCCCCGCCTCATAAATTTCAACCTGATGTCCCAAGCGCGTCAAATGATATGCTGCCGACAAGCCGCTTGGCCCTGCGCCAATCACTAATACCCGTTTTCCCGAAGGCACCGCTTGCCACTCCACTGCCCACCGTTCCCGCAACGCCATGTCACCCAAAAATCGTTCTACAGCATGAATACTGACCGCCTCATCAATATGCGTACGATTACAATTTGATTCGCACGGGTGGTAACACACGCGCCCGTGAATCGCAGGCATCGGATTATCCGCAACCAGCACTTGCCAGGCTTGATGAAAACGACGCGCCTGAATATGCGTCAACCAACCTTGGATATTCTCTCCCGCAGGACAGGCATGATTACAAGGCGGCAATAAATCCACATAAACAGGATGGCGGGTACGAAAAGGGCCGGTGCCTTGGTCGTGTTGGGTTAAATCGGCGGGGCGAGTCAAATCGCCCAGAGCTTGCACACTCATTATTAATCTCCTTTGGTGGGTTTTTAACCTATTTTTTAAAGCGTAAATTAACGTCAATCATCACACATAAAAAACCCTTATGATTTTCCGTCAATAAAAAAAATAATGCCTGACTTGTTTTTGGGTTGAACTTCCGTTTACCATCCACATGTTGACTGTATCAAATTCACCACAAAAGAGGACAATGATGCAACTATTTCAACAAGGCGAGGATGTTCCTTTGCCCAATCAACCACTTAACATTGCTTTGCGTTGGAGTGGCGCGGCTGATTTTGACTTAGCTGCTGCTTATCAAACCCATGAGGATCAACGGGGTTTGGTCTATTTTGGCGATTTAGGCAAGCGTGACGAATTCCCTTATATTCGTTTAACCCAAGATCAAGGTGTTGGCGATAAACAGGGACATTATCAAGAAATTATCCATATTTCTCAATTTTCAACCATGAAATATATTTGGTTTTTTTGTTGGGACTATCATCGGGCGCAAAATGGTGAAGCCGCGCGTTTTACTGAGGGGGAATTATCATTGCATATTTCCAATCCCCAATGGCAATTGGATTTATTTTTACCTGAATCACCCAACAGTAATGTTTGTTGTATTGCTCTATTGGATAATACCCGAATGGACGAACCGCGTTTACTTAATTTAAGCGTGATGGGGATGTTATCGGGGTTAAAAAGTTTGAGTCAACTGTTGAGTCTTGTCGATACAGAATGGGTGATGCAAGCGGCTTAATTGGCAATGATGCGACACACGAAGAAGGCTAACCGTTGGCGTTTCGTTACGACGCGCTACATACGATGTCTTCGACTGCGAACACTTGACTGGTTTTCAAGGCAGGAATCAACCGTGCCAATTCGCTCACTGTGCCGTAGGCCATGGAACGGCCGTATAAGCGCAACAAATGCGCCTCCTCGTCTAACAACCAATGTCCGCCCCCTTGAATCTGCCATTGTTCGGCCGTCAAATGATATACATCGCGTTTATCATTGTAGTGGCCTGACAATTTTCTCTCTTGGGTAAACAAAGCCACAATATTTGCGTGATACTCGGCTTGTTGAATTGGACAAAATAACATGTAAATGTGCATTTTTTCTTGCAACACCACAAATTTCCCGCCGCGCCGTTTTGGCACTGTTCCATCATAATGTTGTTTAAACCACGTGAGAGAATAATCAATGGCTGTAAAGTTCATTTGTGTTTTATTCCCGTTTTATAATGACACCCAGAAATAACACGTTTAAGCGTGTTATTTCTTTTTTTCTCTGGTTTATCGACTACCAGCGATAATAACCAATAGGGTTATAAATATGGTACACATCTCCCAACATTAACGGTGGCAATTGCATGTAAGATTTACCGTTATTATCGACCTGCTCATCAATCGACAGCATATAACTGGGTGAAGTTTCTTCTTCTGAAGGGGGCTGCACATAAGACGTTTCATCAATATAATGCACCACGTGATTAATCCATTTTAATTCAACCGCTTTATCCGCGAATTCACGCCAATTGCCATCTGAATTATTCTGGTACATTTTCGCTACCATTTCTTCGATACTCAAGCCCATTTTCTCAGCCACGGGGTGCATCATGCGTTCAGACCATTCTTTGGTGACTTTTAGATGTTCTTCTTGCTGTGTTAAGTTACCAAAAAAGCCGCTCCAAATTTGATGATGCACAAAGATCGCATTGGGATAAGCGTAAGACTCCACCGCTAAAGCCGCGATCACCGCGGCCATGCTGGCTGCCGAGGATTTTACCACCACGTGTACAGGCGCAGCACTGCCCTGCATTGCTTTGATGATTCGTGCGCCTTCAATCACAGAGCCGCCGGGACAATTGTCGATCACCAGAAAAATGGGGTATTTTTCATCTTTGTTATTGTAATAATGAATCCGATCCGACACATAAGCCGCCGTACCGGGAAAAATAGGGCCATCCAAAGTGATGCGTCGATCCGAAATGATTAAACGACCGTCCACCAAAGGTTGCTCTAAATATTGGGGGGCTTTATTGGCTTCGCTTTCCCAGATACGGCGTTGTTCACGCAAAGAAATTTTATGGCTCAAATCGCCGCCTTCTTCAAATTCTTTTTTAGCCCGCTCATAATCAAGTTTAAGCATTTCAAATTCAAGTTGCGCCCGTTCCATAGCCAGTTTTAATTCTTGTTGGCGATGGCGTTCTTCTTGAATGGCATTTTTTAAGGCCAGCGTTTCTTTTTCCGTTTCTAATTCAGTCAATTGCAACTTCTGTTTTTGCAAAGCCAATTCGTTATTTAAGGTCAATTGCTCATGTTCGGATTGCAAACTGCTTAGGGTTTGTTTTTGCGTTTGTTCTTGAATCGAATTGTCTAATTCTGCGCGTTCTTTGGCGGCACGTAATTTATCCAATCGGGCTTCGAGTTTTGCCTTTTGCAATTCGTTATCTAATAACTGCCGATCACGAGCAACCGTTAAACGGCTCATCTCTGCTTTCTCTTGCAATAATTCTGGTGTTTCTTCCTGCTGAACTTGGATTTTTTCTTGATTCAGCTTGAGCAGTTCTAATTCATAACGTAAAGTTTGCAATTGCAACAATAAGGCAAATTGAGGCGAATCTTCTAATTCGCTTAATTGTTTCAATTCAGCCAACTGTGCCACTTCGGCTAAAAAAGTATTAAGGGGAGATTCGGTGGAGACAGAATAAGTGGTGACTTCTTCAACAGATTCTTCGACGGATTCAGTCGTTTCAGAGGCTTCTTGAGTTTCAGCAAAAATCAGTGGGGTAAATCCCGCCAATTGTACCACAATAGCCACTGCTAATGAAAGTTTTTTAACAAGCATAAACGTGTCCTAAATGTGTGGGTTTAGCATCCAGCGAATGCGAAAAATAATAACATTCTATTTTGACTTGATAAAGCTAATGATTAAATTTTTTTAGCAGTTGTTCAATTTCGTGCGCAGGAACGGCACGGCTAAAGAGGAATCCTTGCGCCATCTCACAATGTCGCTGTTTTAAAAAATCCAATTGTGCCTCTGCTTCAACTCCCTCAGCCACCACAGATAATTGTAAACTATGCGCCATCGCAATAATCGCCGTGGTAATGGCCGCATCATCCGCATTACTGCACACATCTTTGATGAAAGAACGATCTATTTTTAAAGTATTTAATGGAAAACGTTTAAGATAACTTAACGAAGAATAACCCGTGCCAAAATCATCCACCGCAATATGAATGCCTTTTTTCTGCAATTGGCTGAACATAGAAAAACTAGAATTTTTCTGCGTTAAATCATCTTCCATTAACATACTTTCAGTAATTTCTAATTCTAAATAATGCGGCTTTAATTGCGTTGCCGAAAGGGCATTTTCTATGGTGGTGAATAAATCCGAATTTTGAAATTGCCGACTAGACACATTCACCGCCACGCGAATGGGAGATAAACCTTGTTCTTGCCATTGTTTGCATTGTGCGCACGCGGTGTGCAATACCCACTCACCAATCGCAATAATCATACTGGTTTCTTCGGCCACGGGAATAAAACGATCAGGGGAAACTAATCCCAACTCAGGATGTTGCCAACGCAATAAGGCCTCTACGCCAATAATGCGATGGCTTTTTAAATCAATTTGCGGTTGGTAAAATAAACGCAATTCATCTCGACTTAATGCTTTACGTAAATGATTTTCTAAGATTAGCCGTTCTAAGGCTAATTTATTCATTTCTTCGGTAAAAAATTTATAAGAATTTTTCCCTTCCAATTTCGCACGGGACATGGCGGTATTGGCATTTTTTAATAACACCAAAGCCTCTTCTCCATCACTGGGATACACACTGATCCCAATCGATGCCGTGATCACAATGTCATGCGCATCAATCATGATGGGCTTACTGATGACATTAAGCAGATTTTGAATTAAATTGCTGACTTCATTGACCAGACTTCTGGATTCGTACATTAAGGCAAATTCATCACTGCCCAACCGCGCCACTGTCGTACCTTGTGGCACGACCTCGGCCAAACGCACCGCCATCTCCGATAAAATTTGGTCGCCAAATTCATGTCCCAAAGAATCATTGATAATTTGAAATCCATCTAAGTCCATGACTAAAATGGCTAAACTTTGTTGGTGGCGATTGGCGCGGCTGATGGCTTGGCGTAATCGTTCAATGAGCAAGCTGCGATTGGGTAAGCGTGTCAACAGGTCGTAATTGGCTAAGTAAACCAGATGTTCTTCCGTTTCCAACAAGCGACGATAACGATTTAAGCGGGTAATTGTTCGTACACGCGCCCGCAATTCGGCGCGATCAAACGGTTTACTCATAAAATCGTCCGCACCCACTTCAATGCCACGCAGTTTTGATTCTCGATCATCCAAGGCCGTCACCATAACTACAGGTAATTCGGCTAAACGGGGATTGGCACGCAGCAGTTGGCACACTTGAAAACCGTCCATGTCCGGCATCATGACATCCAATAACATTAAATCCGGCATGTACTGCTCGGCTTTTAACAGAGCTTCTTGACCACTTTCAGCAAAAATAAGCTGATAACCTTCTGATTCTAAAAGAACTTCTACAGTATAGCGCGAGACAATTTCGTCATCGACAATAAGAATAATGCTGGTGTCTTTCATGACGAGATGATCCTGTCTAACAGCCTAAATGGGTTCACCGAGACCATCCAAACGTAATAAGTGGCGAACACGTCGATGGAGATCATCGCGTTCAAAAGGTTTGCAGATGACTTCGTTGGCCCCAATTTCTAAGCAACGCGCGCGCGCCGTCGCATCGTTCCACGCCGTGATCACGATCACAGGCAGCTTTGCCAATTTTGGATTGGGATCGGCACGCAAACGACGACACACCTCAAAACCATTCATGCCCGGCATCATGACATCTAACAAGATTAAATCCGGTGTTAATGTCGTTGCCTTCTCTAACCCTTGTGAACCCGTCTCCGCCAACACCAACGCATATTCTGGACATTCCAACAGTGCCTCTAAAGTGGCACGCGAGACAATCTCATCATCAATGATTAGGATTGTGATTTTTTCGCTCGTCATAGGTGAGTTTCCAAATAAAGTAAAATGTGAGTGATTTCTTCGTTATTTTCCTTAATCAGTAACGGCTATTCTAGCATAAGGACAAAGGAAATGGATTTCATCAGGATGTAACTTAATTAGGTTACTGTTGCGATGCAACATGGATGTCCCCATAATGCTGCATACCTTCTCTTTGCATCGCTTGTTGTCGTAAAGTGCTTGATAATAATACACCCTAATTTCACCTTTTTACAGCATTTTTATGCCGCCCATGCAAAGAGAATCACACCTTATTTTTTACATGACATGGAGTTATTCGTATGCCCGCTTCTTTTAAAAACTTAATGAGCCTAGAGGGAAAGAAGGGATTAGTGGTTGGCATTGCCAATGCGCATAGTATTGCTTACGGTTGTGCGCGGGCTTTTCGTGCCTTGGGCGCGGAATTGGCCATCACTTATTTAAACGAAAAAGCCTCGCCTTATGTTCGCCCTTTAGCTGAGGAATTGGAATCACCGTTAATTTTACCGTGTGATGTGCGGGAACCAGGGCAGTTAGAATCGGTTTTTTCTGCCATTGAACAACATTGGGGAGAATTAGATTTTCTGCTGCATTCGATTGCTTTTGCTCCCCGCGAAGATTTACATGGTCGTGTGGTCGATTGTTCGGCGAATGGTTTTTTAATGGCGATGGATGTATCCTGTCATTCGTTTATTCGTATGGCAAAATTGGCTGAACCGTTGATGAAAAATGGTGGCACGCTGTTGACCATGAGTTATTTTGGCGCGGAGAAAGTGGTGGAAGATTACAATTTAATGGGGCCAGTTAAAGCCGCATTAGAGTCCGCCACGCGCTATATGGCCGCTGAATTAGGCCCTAAGCATATTCGTTTGCATGTGGTTTCACCGGGACCGCTGAAAACACGAGCCGCTTCTGGAATTAATCGTTTTGATGAATTACTGGAAAAAGCCGCAGCGCGTGCGCCAGAGCGTCATCTGGTGACCATTGAAGATGTTGGGGCTGTGGCGGCTGCTTTGGTCAGTGATGCCGCTCAGTCTTTGACGGGAAACACAATTTACGTTGATGCAGGTTATAACATTATCGGTGCGTAAAACGCCCAATCCTGTATCGCAAAAAATGGTCTGAATCAGGTCAGTTTTTCCGTTTTTTTATAAGTACCTAAACGAAAATAATTTGGACTATTGGCATTTCTACCGCCCCCTACCCCCTCCTGCTAGGAGGGGGAAAGAGATTGAGTTATTTTGTTGATTTTAAAAATAAAAACAACTTATTATTCCCCCCTCCTAGCAGGAGGGGGGCGGTAGAAAAGTGAAAGTTCTGAAGCATTTTAACGGGCTAAATATTTTTGTCTGACTACTTAAATCATCAGAAAAATGATCGACATTCAGACCTTTATTTTTACTAAAAATATGAGGCACTGTTTATGTCCGCCAATAAGGCTGTTGAATCCAGTAATTACTTGGAAAATAAAACCTTTGATGAAATCAATATTGGTGATACTGCGTGTTTAACCCGTACATTGACTTTTGAAGACATTAGTTTATTTGCGATGGCTTCAGGCGATGTCAATCCCACACACTTGGATTTAGAATACGCATCCAGCACGGGATCGGGTAAGGTGAGCGGGCATAGTTTGTGGCAGGGCGCGTTGATTTCTAACATTTTAGGCACGCAATTGCCGGGGCCGGGGACGGTGTATCGTCGTCAAGATTTACAATTTTCCCGTCCGATTTTGTTAAGTGATACTTTGACGGTGACAATCACGGTATCGTGCAAAAATGATCAGGATCACACGGTGATTTTTGACTGTATTGCAGTGGATCAAGCGGGTGAAGTGACTTGTCGGGGGACGGCTGAAGTTTACGCGCCTATGGAAAAAATTATTCGGGAGCGTTCCGCGCTTCCAGAAATACATATCAATAATCCCGGCGCACAATTACAACGTTTGGTCAAAATGACAGAACATTTTGAACCCATTCGTATGGCGGTGGTGCATCCGGTGGATCGTAATTCATTGCTAGGTGCAATTGAAGCGTGTCAGGCGCGTTTAATTGTGCCGGTGTTGTTTGGGCCGCGTGACAAAATTGTTGCGGTGGCAAAACAAGAAGGCGTAGATGTGTCAGGTTACGAAATTATCGACACGGAACACAGTCACGAAGCCGCAGAAAAAGCCGTGGCAATGGCGCGCTCTGGCGAAGTCGATGCGTTAATGAAAGGCAGTTTACACACCGATGAGTTAATGGGTGCGGCCGTGCGCACGGCGACGGGCATTAAAACCGCTCGCCGCATGAGTCATGTATTCGTTATTGATGTGCCGCATTATCCACGTCCTATTTTGGTTTCGGACGCGGCGATCAATATTGCGCCCACGTTGCAAGAAAAAGCCGATATTGTGCAGAATGCGATTGATTTGGCGCATGCCTTGGGAATTCAACAACCTTTGGTGGCCATGCTTTCTGCGGTAGAGACCATTAATCCTAAATTAAATTCCACATTAGATGCGGCTGCGATTTGTAAAATGGCACATCGGCGACAAATTACGGGGGGGATTGTGGATGGCCCCTTAGCGTTTGACAATGCGGTGTCCGAAGAAGCGGCACGGATTAAGGGAATTGATTCTCCCGTCGCAGGACGTGCGGACATTCTGATTTCACCTGATTTGGAATCAGGTAATATGGTTGCCAAGCAGTTAGAGTACATGGCAGAGGCGCAAAGCTGTGGCATTGTATTAGGGGCGCGGGTGCCGATTGCCTTAACCAGTCGCGCTGATTCGGTATTAAGTCGTATGGCTTCCTGTGCGTTGGCCTTGTTATTGGTTCGTAACTTGAAGAAGCCTATGGTATGAGTGACGCAATTTTAGTGATTAACGCGGGTTCATCTAGCGTTAAATTTTCCTTATTTTCTAGCGAATTAGACTTAGTTTATCGCGGTGCTATTACGGGAATTGGCACAGAAGCCCAATTTTCAGTCAAAAATGCCCAAGGTGAAACGTTGACTGTGAATCCTTTAGGCGATGCGGATCATCAGCGGTCATTTTCCGTGTTATTAGACTGGTTGGCGCAGCAAGAAGATGATTTAGATGTGGTTGCTGTGGGACATCGTGTTGTACATGGTGGCGTGACGTTTAAAGCTCCCGTACTCGTTGATGATGCGGTTTTTGCGCAATTATCGGCGTTAATTCCCCTCGCGCCTTTGCATCAGCCACATAATTTATCGCCAATTCGGGTATTAAGACAGTTAAAAGGCGATTTGCCGCAAGTGGCTTGTTTTGATACCGCATTTCACAGTGAACAACCCGATGTGGCGGCGGCTTTTGCGTTGCCGCGTCATTGGAGTGCGCAAGGGATTCGTCGCTATGGCTTTCATGGGCTTTCTTACGAATACATTGCACAGCGTTTACCGCAAGTATTAGGCGACATGCCTGCGCGTGTGGTTGTGGCGCATTTGGGTAATGGATCGAGTATGGCTGCATTACTGAATGGCAAAGGCGTGGCTTCTACGATGGGATTTACCGCGTTAGATGGATTACCGATGGGAACAAGAAGTGGTACAATTGATGTTGGCGTTGTTTTACATTGGCTAGATCAAGGTTTATCAACCAAAGAGATTCATCACATTTTGTATCATGAATCAGGCTTATTGGGCGTGTCGGGAATCAGCAGCGACATGTCAGTTTTACTGCACAGCGAAGCCGTAGAAGCAAAACAAGCCATTGATTTATTTGCTTATCGCATTAGCAGAGAACTTGGATCATTGGCGGCGGCTTTGGGAGGCTTAGACGCTCTTGTATTCACCGCAGGCATCGGAGAACATGCCGCCGAGGTTCGCGCTCAAGTTTGTCAGCAAGCAGCTTGGCTAGGCATTGAACTAGACGAGACCGCGAATCAACGCCATGCCTCTTGTATCACTCAAAACCACAGTCCAACCAGCGCATGGGTCATTCCCACCAATGAAGAATTGATGATCGCACAGCATACGTTGGGAGTATTGAAACATTAGATTGGGATAGAGACGTGCTGCGGCGCGTCTCTGTTCTGTCCATCCAAATTTCGTTTATTTTAACAAGACCTTAACCACAATTCACTTTGCGACTGTGATAAACTAAATTCACAAGAGCGTGCCAGAGGCGTTATAACAACAGAGGAATTGTCAAGCAATGATTACTCTCTATGGTGATTTTGTTGAAGAAACATTGGGCGAACAAGCCTATTTAGCGATTGGTTTTTCACCCAGTTCTGTGCCGTTAAAACAACGTTGGCGTAATAATGGTTTATCGGCTGATTTTTTAGCTGATTATTTTTCTACTTTTTTTCCTGCTGCCGATCAAGAATCAGACGAAATCAATCAGCGGGATGAATTAAGAGGCACGGTCAGTTATATTGCCAATGAATTGTTAGAAAATGCCATGAAATTTAATTACGAACGAAGCAGTTATCCAATTAATATTCGTTTATATTTATATCCTGATCATTTGGTTTTTTTAGTGACCAATAGCATTTCTCCTAAACAAGCTGAATCCTTGCAAAAACGCATTCAACAATTATTACATGAAGATTCAGAAAGCCTTTATTTGCAAACCTTAGAACAAAATGCAGAACAAGATATTTTAGAATGTTCAGGTTTAGGATTATTATCAATGATCAACGATTATGGAGCGAAACTCAGTTGGAAATTAGAGCTGTTACCGCTAGAAATCCCATTAATGTTATTAACCACACGTGTTGAATTAGCCGTTGATGGATTTGGAGCCTATTAGCATGGAAATTAAAACAGACAGTTATCGCGTGATTCAAGCCGATGAAAACAGCACGATTAAATTAGAAGGAGCATTGCGTTTAAGTGGAATGGAAGAATATGCGCCCATCGTCGATTTATTTAATCAAGTGGTTGATTCTTCAGTAGAAAAAATTACTTTAGATTTGCGGGAATTAGAATTTTTAAACAGTTCTGGTATTAATGTACTTTCTAAATTTGTCATTAAAATTCGACAAAAACAAAATATTCAAATGATAGTGCAAGGCTCACAAAAAGTAGCATGGCAAGGAAAATCATTAAAGAATTTACAACGCCTCATGCCGACTTTACAGTTGAAATGGGAATAACTCACTTTTTTATGGATTGGACATGATAATGACATGGGTTATGTTAGCCATTTTGTTGGGTTTTGCGTGGTTTTGGTTTGACAGTTTGCGGGCGCGAGAACAAGTGATTTATTTGGCACGCCATTTATGCCAGCAATATGATTTGCAATTATTAGATCAAACGGTGAGTTTACAGCGTTTGTCTTTAAAGCGCGAAGGATTTGGACAAATAAAATGGTTACGTCATTATCAATTTGAATTTTCTAGCGATGGTGCGAATCGCTTAAAAGGGACAGTGATTTTATATGGACGTGAGCCGCAATTATTCGAGTTAGAAGGTTATTTAAATCGTACCATTATGAACCAATAAGTTTAGGATGAGCTATGTTATTTAATAAATTATTTACTCGCTATTTACCTCTTTCTGCTGCTATTTTCTCGGTTTCTTTTACCTCTCATTTCGCTTGGGCAAATAATGACAATTGGTTATCAGAACGCTGGACTTTTCAAGAAGCACAACAGGCACTGCGTGATAATCAATTAGAAAAATTTAACCAATTAGAAAATCAATTAAAAGATTACCCGATTCAGCATTATTTGCGTTATTTTTATTTACGGGATCGATTAGAAACTATTTCGCCAGAGGAAATGCAAGATTTTCTCACCCGTTATGCCGATTCTCCAATAACTGAAATATTGCGGCGAAGTTGGTTGCAACATTTGGCTAAAAAAGCCGATTGGCAGAATTATTTAAAAGCCTATATCCCACAAAATAGCCCCGCTTTATCTTGTCATTATTTACACGCCCGTTTGGAAACCAAAACAGACGTATCAGGCATTATTGAACCTGCATTAGCGTTATGGTTAATTGGTCAATCGCAGGTGAGTGAATGCGATCCCGTATTTAATTACTTAAATCAGCAAAAAGCAATCACAACAGAACACCGTCAACGCCGTTTTGAATTGGCACTGGCGGAGAATGAATTTAAATTGGCGGCTTGGTTGGCGAAATCGTTGGGCGCATCACAGCAGAAATTGTTAAGCGAATGGCAAGCGATGCAAAAAAGCCCCGCTGAACAATTGGCCGTGGTTAATTTTCCTGATAATGCGCTTTATCGGCAATTATTAGTCGATGGCATTAAACGCTTGGCACGCACTCAAGCAGGAGCAGCTTATTCTCATTGGCAAATGATACGTAAAAAATATGCCTTCTCTCCTCAACAAGTCGCTGAAATTAATGCAGAATTAGCCGTGCGAGCCGCATGGCAAGAATTAAGTGAGGCAGAGCAATGGTTAAATCAATTAAGCTCTGATGAACGTGAAGAACGGGTGTTAAGAACCCATTTGCAATGGTTATTGCGCAGTCAAAATTGGTCGGGATTATTACAGCTATTTCCTCAATTACCCAAAAGCGCACAAGAAGAAGCCGTTTGGCGTTATTGGCAAGCGCGATCTCACGAAGCATTAGGACAATTAGAATTAGCCCATTCAATTTATCGAGATTTGGCGACAGAACGCAGTTATTATGGCTTTTTATCTGCGGATAAAGTAAATCTGCCTTATGCTTTTCATGAAAAAGTATTAACGCTGACTGATGAACAACAAAAAACTTTGTTAAAAACCCGCGGAATTATCGAAGCACGCGAATTATTATTAATCGGAATGTCTGCTGATGCACGACGGGAATGGAATGCCGCGATGGATCAATTAAATGACCCGCATTTAATTGCCGCCGCGGGCTTATTAGCCAACCAATGGGGTTGGCATGATCGCGGTATTGTGGCAATGGCAAAAGCGGCTTATTATGATGTGTTAATGGTGCGTTTTCCTACGCCTTATTACGACATGGTATTGACTTATGCCAGCGGGCATGATTTACCTTATGCGTGGGTTTATGCCATTATGCGCCAAGAAAGTGCGTTTCAAACCGATGCCCGTTCTGCGGCGAATGCGTTGGGATTAATGCAATTATTGCCTGCCACTGCCAACGAAGTGGCCAAACGTCACGCGATTCATTTAGAAGGCGAAAGCAGTATTTTAAATCCTGATATTAATATACAATTAGGCACAGGTTATCTGCGTCATTTGCTGAATCGTTTTGATGGAAGTTTTATTTTATCTACCGTCGCTTATAATGCAGGGCCATCGCGGGCGATTCGTTGGCGAGAGCAATTTGGTTGTTTGGCTACGGATGTTTTTATTGAGTTAATTCCTTTTCAAGAAACTCGTCATTATGTGCAGAATATTATGGCCTATCAGCCGATTTTTGAATATCGTTTATTAAGCAATCCAAGTGCGGTGCCGCGCTTGAATTTGCATCAAATCTTAATAAGAACGGATTGTGCTTAATATTATTTTTTTAGGAGTCATAAATGGATGACGCATGGTTGGCTTTATTCTTCATCTTTTTGGTTTTTGTTGCGCCAATTTGGTTAATTTTACATTACCGCTTTAAAAGCAAATTGCTTGGACAAGGTGATAGCAAGGAAAATCAACGCCGTTTGCAACAATTGCAACAATTGGCTGAACGTTTAGAGAATCGTGTAGAGAATTTAGAGCGCATTTTAGATGAGAAAGTGCCTGATTGGAGACGTTATCGATGAACGCACCACAGTCAAGAAAATGGGAAAAAGACCCTGATAATGGTTGGATTTTTGGCGTATGTGCGGGAACGGCTAATTATTTTGGCATTTCGGTGGGCGCGGTGCGTTTGCTGACTCTTTTTCTATTTTTTACCTTAATGCCATTGACTTCGTTTATGTATATTTCTGCGGTGATTCTTTTGCCGAGAAAAGAAGATGTTTCTTTTTCAAATAACGAACAATCTGTAGAATCTTTACAGGAAACATTAGAAGAAATGGAAGCTGATTTTAATCAAATTGCCCAGCGTGTGGCAATTGTTGAAAATTATGTGACTTCTGATGAATTTGAGTTAAAACGCCGCATGGGACAATTTTAAATAAAAAAATCGTTGTCCTCTTTAAAAAAAACAATTCTCCATTTCCACCTCAACCCACCGATCTTTGTTCACCATGACCCACGCAAAAAGAAAAATTTTAGTCACCAGCGCATTACCTTATGCCAATGGCGCAATTCATCTTGGACATTTAGTCGAATACATACAAACCGATATTTGGGTGCGTTATCAAAAATTGCGCGGACATGAGTGCTACTACGTGTGTGCTGATGATGCCCACGGCACGCCCATTATGCTACGCGCCCAGCAAGAAAATATTTCACCTGAAGAATTAATTGCACGGGTTTATCAAGAACATTGTGCCGATTTTGCGGGTTTTGCGGTTCAATTTGACCATTATCACAGCACCCATTCGCCTGAAAATCAGTATTTCGCTAATTTCATTTATCAACGTTTACAAGAACAAGGTTACATTAGCCGTCGTCATATTTCGCAAGCCTATGATCCTGTGAAAGAAATGTTTTTACCTGATCGCTTTATTCGCGGCGAATGTCCTCGTTGCGGTGCGGGGGATCAGTATGGTGACAGTTGCGAGGTGTGCGGTGCGACGTATGCGCCAACGGAATTGAAAAATCCTCGCTCTGCTTTGTCAGGCGCAACCCCCGAAGAGCGACAATCTGAGCATTTTTTTGTTAATTTAGCCGATTTTCAAGAGATGTTGGTGCAGTGGACAAACGGTGGCGCATTACAAGAAGAAGTGACCAATAAGTTAAACGAATGGTTTGAAAGTGGATTACAGCCGTGGGATGTGTCCAGAGACGCGCCTTATTTTGGTTTTGAAATTCCCAATGAGCCGAATAAATATTTTTATGTTTGGTTAGATGCGCCCATTGGTTATATGGCGAGTTTTAAGCATTTATGTGATGAATTAGGCTTAGACTTTAATGAATTTTGGGGGCAAGAAAGCAAAGCCGAATTATACCATTTTATCGGTAAAGATATTATTTACTTTCACGCGCTATTTTGGCCAGCCATGTTGACAGGGGCGGGATTTCGTAAGCCCAATGCGTTATTTGTACATGGCTTTTTAACGGTAAATGGACAAAAAATGTCTAAATCGCGTGGCACTTTTATTACTGCCCGCACTTATTTAAATCATTTGAATCCTGAATATTTACGCTATTATTTCTCGGCTAAATTAAATGGACGGGTGGAAGATATTGATTTGAATTTGGAAGATTTTCAAAATCGGGTTAATGCTGATTTAGTGGGAAAAGTGGTCAATATTGCCAGTCGTTGTGCGGGTTTTATTAACAAACGATTTGCAGGTGTATTAGCCGCACAATTACCCGATAATGCGTTGTATGAAGACTTTTTACAACGCGCTGAAGTGATTGCCGCCGCTTATGAACAACGAGATTATGCGCGAGTGGTGCGCGAAGTGATGGCTTTGGCTGACCGCGCTAATCAGTATATTGATGAACAAAAACCGTGGGTTATCGCCAAAACACCTGATGAAGCGGCGTTGCAAGCGGTTTGTACACAAGGGTTAAATTTATTCCGTGTATTAATGAGTTATTTAGCCCCTATTTTGCCCACCATGTCAGAGAAAGTGACGCGGTTTTTAGCCAGTCCATTATCATGGACTCCAGAGCCTTTATTGGCACATCATATTGAAAATTTTGAGCCGTTAATGCAACGGGTTGATCCCAAAGCCATTGAAGCGATGATTACTGATTCTAAACAAAGTCTTTAATCTTTTTATGATGCGCAAATTGGCTTTATTTCTTTCACAGTTAGGATTGCCTTTTTTATGACGCTTGCAACAGATGCGCCGTTCATTCGAGTACGCGGTTTAACTTTTACTCGCGGAAATCGTTATATTTTCAACAATATTGATTTGGATATTGCCCGCGGTAAAATCACAGCGATTATGGGTCCAAGTGGTACGGGAAAAACCACATTATTGCGTTTATTAGGGCGACAATTAAAGCCCAATAGCGGCACAATTGAAATTGATGGGCAACGTTTGAATCAATTGTCATTACGTGAATTATATGCGCTGCGCAAACGCATGGGTATGTTGTTTCAAAATGGCGCATTATTAACGGATTTAAATGTTTATGATAATGTGGCTTTTCCGCTGCGCGAGCATACTCAATTACCTGAAACTATGATTCGTCATTTGGTGTTGATGAAATTGCACGCGGTGGGTTTACGCGGAGCGCGTGACCTCAATCCCAGCGAATTGTCGGGCGGAATGGCGCGGCGTGTAGCCTTAGCGCGGGCGATTGCGTTAGACCCGATGATGATGATGTATGATGAGCCGTTTACGGGACAAGACCCGATTTCATTAGGGGTGTTGGTGCGTTTGATTCGTGATATTAATCAAGCCCTGTCTCTCACCAGTATTATCGTTTCGCATGATATTCAAGAAGCGTCCAGTATTTCGGATTACATTTATATTTTATCGGAAGGTAAAATTGTGGGACAAGGTACGCCTGAAGCCTTAAAAAATACCACGTCGGATTGGGTGAAGCAATTTATGAATGCGGAATCGGATGGCCCCGTGCCATTTCATTACGCTGCGCCCGATTACCGCACCGATTTATTACAAGGACAGACAGGGACAGTCAGATGATACAAAACGCCTTGCAACGCTTAGGGCAGCGCACCTTAGAATTTTTTGCCAAAATGGGACGCGCCCATTTATTTTTGCTGCACACCTTAGCGGGATTGCCCAGTTTAATGAAACGCCCGCGTTTAATTATCATTGAATTATATGCTTTAGGGGTGTTGTCATTAACGATTATTTTAATCTCAGGATTATTTGTGGGTATGGTGTTGGGATTGCAGGGTTATAACACGCTGGTTAATTTTAACGCCACTGAAATGTTAGGGGTTGTGGTTTCGCTGTCATTATTGCGCGAATTAGGGCCAGTATTAACGGCGTTATTATTTGCAGGGCGAGCAGGTTCTGCGTTGACGGCTGAAATTGGTTTAATGAAAGCCACTGAGCAGCTTTCAGCCATGGAAATGATGGCAGTTAATCCTTATTATCGTGTTATTGCGCCGCGTTTTTTAGCGGGAATATTAGCCGTGCCATTATTGGCTGCCATTTTCAGTGCGATTGGGATTTTAGGCGGGCATTTGGTGGTGGTAGAATTATTACAAGTGGATTCAGGCGCGTATTGGTCACAAATGCAAAACACTGTAGAATTATTTGAAGATATTGGCAATGGCATGATTAAGGCTTTTGTTTTCGGCATTGTGGTGACATGGATAGCGGTTTTTGAAGGTTATGATTGCGTCCCCACTTCCGAAGGCGTAAGCCGCGCCACCACCCGTACCGTCGTCAATGCTTCACTGGCGACATTAGGATTGGATTTTGTTTTAACCGCGTTGATGTTTGGGGATATTTGATTGGGATTTTTTAACGCTTTTATTGCTTATTTTGTTTGAATCAGGATTTACTGATTATTATTGGTTTATTTCAATCAGTAAAGCATAACCCTCATCCAAAAATGCAGAAAGGCTAAGTAGTTAAATAAAAGTATTCAGGTATTAAAAACGTTCAGAATTTTCACATTTCTACCGCCCCCCTACCCCCCTCCTGCTAGGAGGGGGAAAGAAGAGATGAGCTTATCTTGTTAAATTTTAACAATAAAAACAACCTCTTTCTCCCCCTCCTAGCAGGAGGGGGCAGGGGGGGGCGGTAGAAATATTGATATGCCAGATTATTTTCCGTTAGGTACTTATTAAAAGAATGGAAAGAAAAGATTATGCAGATCATAATCCATCCACTACCGTACATAAATTAGTCGTTTTTCTGAATGGTTATGTGCAGGATTTCCAGAATTTAAAGATTAAAAAACCGATTAAAAATATTGGTATAGCAATATTTTTTATTATTAATTTTTTTAAAGGAACAACCCCATGAAAAATAAAAAATCCTCTCCCCTTGTGCCTAGTTTGCGCTTTCCTGAGTTTCGGGAGGCGGGGGAATGGGTGGAGAAAAAGCTGGGGGAGATTGCAGCTATTAGATCGGGTTCTACTCCACTTAGGGCAAATCCAGAATTTTTTAAAGATGGTAATATTCCGTGGGTAAAAACGACAGATTTAAATAATTCTTTTATCTACAAGACAGAAGAGTATCTTACATCTAAGACAAACGCGAAAATAAATCCAGAAGAATCCGTATTGGTTGCCATGTATGGCGGATTTAATCAAATTGGTCGTACTGGCTTTTTAAAAATTCCAGCGGCAACAAATCAGGCCATATCAGTTTTGAATACAGATAGAAAAAAAGTTCTTCCTATTTATCTACTTACATGGTTAAACGCAAAAGTAGAAAATTGGAAAAAAATTGCAAGTAGTAGCAGAAAAGACCCCAACATTACTGGTTCTGATGTGGCTAGTTTTCTGATTGTCTATCCAAAACTAGAAGAACAACAAAAAATCGCCGCCTGCCTTTCTTCATTAGATGAATTAATAACCGCGCACAGCCAAAAACTCGACGCGCTAAAAAAACATAAAAAAGGGCTAATGCAACAGCTTTTCCCCGCAGAAGGTCAAACTGTGCCTAGTTTGCGCTTTCCTGAGTTTCGGGAGGCGGGGGAGTGGGTGGAGAAAAGTCTCAAAAACATTTGTCAAATGAAAGCAGGCAAATTTGTATCTATGTCAGAAATAAAGGAAAAATCAGGACAAGATTTATATCCTTGTTTTGGTGGTAATGGATTAAGAGGATTCACAAGAACATATACTCATGATGGTATATATCCATTAATTGGTCGCCAAGGTGCTTTGTGTGGAAATATAAATATTACAACTGGAAAATTTCATGCTACTGAACATGCAGTTGTTACTACCCCAAATAATGACATTGATGTAAAGTGGCTTTTTTATGAATTAATACTATACCAAAATTATGTGAGATATAAAAACAAATTAAGTTCTAATATCTAGCTAGATATTAGGTATAAGATACTGTTTAATTTTATTAAACTTAAACACTTTACCTGACAAAAAGGTCTCAAACATACTAGTGACTTCTTTAAAGCTTGATAGACGATGAAAATTCTTTCTGACCCAATTCTTACCTTGAAGCCAAATATCCTCGACTGGATTTTGCTCTGGGGCATTGGGCGCAAATCTTAATAAACGAACTTTCCATTCTGATTCTGGAAGTCCCCCATTTAATTTCTCTAAATAAGTTCTTAAACCTTCAGAATGATGATAACTTGCACCATCCCAAATAATCACATGACGGGCTTCTTTATATCTGTAAATGAGCCAGTTAATAAAGTCTATCGTATATTTTGTATCAGCTTTCTTTGCCCTATCTAAAATAAATTCTCCCGTATAAATATTCACCGCTCCATACCACGTTTGAGAAGTGCGATAATTACTCATCTTTATTGACGTTCTTTCTCCTTTTTTCGACCAAACATAACCACAAATATCTCCCCACAACTGATGGCTTTCGTCTTGCATCCAGTACATTACCTCTCCACTTTCTATCTGTTCACGCTCCTTATCTATTAAATCCTTAATCTCTTTTTTTTTTAGCTTCTACTTTTACCTCATCTTTTGCCGAATTCTCTTTGTGTGTCTTCTTATAACTTAAATTCGCTTCTTCTAATAATTTAGTATAAGAAGTATTTGAAGAATAGAAAACATCATACTCCTCTTTTAAGTATCTCTTTAGTTCCTCTATTGTTATTGTCTTCTTTTCTTGTATCCAATTAATCACATCTTCTCGTTCACGCGGCTTTAAATACCCTGGCGAGCCTTTATACGCTAACTTTAATCCTTCCACCCCTGACGCTAAATAAATGGCTTTCCATTTATCCACAAATTGCACACTGACACAACACGCTAAAGCCGCTTCCGCACGCACAAAACCAAGCAAAGACATTCTTACTGCCATCGCTCGCTTCACTTCTCTCGCTTCACCTGTTGACATTAACTCTTCTAAATCTTCATATCTCTTGTTCATTATTCTCTCCTATTTAAAAAGTATTATTATACGACTCTGAAAAAATTGGTATATTAAATTTAAATCAATATGCTACTGGTCAAGCTCAACCAGGTTTATCCGTTGAAAATATTCAAAAAGTCATCGCAAAAGTTCCACCTAATAAAACAGAACAACAAAAAATCGCCGCCTGCCTTTCTTCATTAGATGAATTAATAACCGTGCAAAGTCAAAAACTCGACGCGCTAAAAAAACATAAAAAAGGGCTAATGCAACAATTATTTCCAACAACAACAGAAAAATAAATAATAAAATTTTATCACTCACCAAAGGTTATATTTCATGTCAACATTAGTCAGCAACACTCCCGCTTGGCAAGCCTTACAACAACATCAGAAACAATAGACAGTTAGAGTTAAAGTAGGGTGGATAAGCGATAGCGTCATCCACCAAGTTGGTAGTCGTATTGAAAAAAGGTGTATGGCACTGTGTTTATACACCCTACGCTTGCTACGCTTGCTTTAAAATCATCGATATTGTCTATGTCTCTGGCAGGCATTTGCTTTAAAACACATAACGCATGACTTAGGATACGCAAACCTAATTTCTGCGTTTTTTTTTGTTGGAAACGTTTGGGTTTAATTCAGTATATACCAAAAAGATATGATTCATAGAATCCTTAATTTATCAGAATCAAAATTTACAGACACAAGAATTTTCAAAATTGACTCTTTCAAATCGTTTATTTTCAATAGATTTTTTATTCTTTAATTCTGAAAATCCTAAAATTCTGTAAATTCTGATTCTGACAGAAAAATTTTATGAATGACTTAATTTTGCTATATAACAGAGTTATACTAAGACATCAATCTTAATATTGGAAAAATACAATTTTATCATTTAAGAAAACAATTGCATCACCATTCATTTAAATGATATTGCGGTCGCCATTTTAATTGAAACAGCCCACTTAATAATGAAATACTCCACTTTTTTCCTGTCTTTTTTCGGACTGAGTGCGGGCGTGATTGCTCTGCTGCTGATTTTTTTATGGACTACGCATCGCCATGCGGCTGAAATTGCAGAAAATACGACACGTAATCTAACAGAGCTGCTGGCTTTGCGCATTGTCAGCGATCTGGATCGCGTGAATGGCATGTTGACTTACATCGCAGAAGAAGCCATTGCGGCTTCTCTTTTAGAACAGGGTTTGACCCCCCCTTATCTTAATACAAGGCGTATGGCAAGTTTAATCGCCAATTTTGATACAGTTACAGGCATTTACCAATTCGATGCCCAAGGACAGTTGCACTTCGCCTCACAGGAAACTCCAAGCTTTAATATACCAAAATTATGTGAGATATAAAAACAAATTAAGTTTTAATATCTACCTAGATATTAGGTATAAGATACTGTTTAATTTTATTAAACTTAAACACTTTACCTGACAAAAAGGTCTCAAACATACTAGTGACTTCTTTAAAGCTTGATAGACGATGAAAATTCTTTCTGACCCAATTCTTACCTTGAAGCCAAATATCCTCGACTGGATTTTGCTCTGGGGCATTAGGTGCAAATCTTAATAAACGAACTTTCCATTCTGATTCTGGAAGTCCCCCATTTAATTTCTCTAAATAAGTTCTTAAACCTTCAGAACGATGATAACTTGCACCATCCCAAATAATCACATGACGGGCTTCTTTATATCTGTAAATGAGCCAGTTAATAAAGTCTATCGTATATTTTGTATCAGCTTTCTTTGCCCTATCTAAAATAAATTCTCCCGTATAAATATTCACCGCTCCATACCACGTTTGAGAAGTGCGATAATTACTCATCTTTATTGACGTTCTTTCTCCTTTTTTCGACCAAACATAACCACAAATATCTCCCCACAACTGATGGCTTTCGTCTTGCATCCAGTACATTACCTCTCCACTTTCTATCTGTTCACGCTCCTTATCTATTAAATCCTTAATCTCTTTTTTTTTAGCTTCCACTTTTACCTCATCTTTTGCCGAATTCTCTTTGTGTGTCTTCTTATAACTTAAATTCGCTTCTTCTAATAATTTAGTATAAGAAGTATTTGAAGAATAGAAAACATCATACTCCTCTTTTAAGTATCTCTTTAGTTCCTCTATTGTTATTGTCTTCTTTTCTTGTATCCAATTAATCACATCTTCTCGTTCACGCGGCTTTAAATACCCTGGTGAGCCTTTATACGCTAACTTTAATCCTTCAACCCCTGACGCTAAATAAATGGCTTTCCATTTATCCACAAATTGCACACTGACACAACACGCTAAAGCCGCTTCCGCACGCACAAAACCAAGCAAAGACATTCTTACTGCCATCGCTCGCTTCACTTCTCTCGCTTCACCTGTTGACATTAATTCTTCTAAATCTTCATATCTTTTGTTCATTATTCTCTCCTATTTGAAAAGTATTATTATACGACTCTGAAAAATTGGTATATCAGTGATCGTCCCCATTTTCAAATGTTACGGGACAGTTCGGAAAGTCATGTTTTTTCAGAGGCTTTGGTCAGTCGTTCTACTGGAAAATGGTCGCTGATTCAGGCACGCGCCATTCGTGATGAAAAAGGAAATTTTTTAGGTACGGTCAATGCCGTCATTGATCTCGCCACATTTGCTCGGTATTTTGCCAGTATTGACACAGGGCCGGGTGGGGTGGTTTTGCTGCGGCGTAGCGATAATTTTAATTGATCCAACGACAACCACGCTTAAAAGAAACTGATTTAATCAACCACTTCCACCTGATAACGACATCCGTCGTCGCCTTGAAGCCGCGAATATAGTGGCAGTCTCACTTATGTCGCCAGTACCGATGCGTACAACGAGTGGGCAGTTTCAAACGGCTTGATAATTATCCTTTTTATGTTCAAGTCGCGCTGTCTGCCG
>NZ_MSLT01000025.1 GCF_002149925.1 Thioflexithrix psekupsensis
TGTGGCCGTGTGTGGGCCGGCGTTGTTTAATAAAATACGATAAGTCAACACATCTTCCACTAACACTTGGGTGTCTTCACTGCTTAGAGTTAAGCCGACATTGGCTGTCGTCAGTGCAACGGAAGTCTCTAATTTTGCAGTATTATTTTCTAATAAAGTGTCTAAGGTTTGACTGCTGAGGGTGGCTTCAGTGGAGAGCATTCCGGCCGTGGTCGGAGTTATTTTCACCACCACCGTAGCCGATTCATCGCGTGCCAACGGCCCCAATTCGCAACGCACTAATCCCGCATTTTCCGTACAAGGCGCAGTTTGGCGCGAGGATTCGGCCGAGACAAAAGTCACTCCGCCGGCAATTGCTGTTGATAGACTACGCCACTGGCCGGGCTGGGGCCTTGATTGCTCACCGTAGCGAGATAATTCAACGTTTGGCCGACTAACACCGCATTGGGTGTGCTGCTCAAAATCACCGCAACATCGCTGGTTGGCGCGGACACGGCAATTTCTTTACTGGCTTGGTTGGGCAAATTCGGATCGAAAGTTGAACCCACTGCTTGCGCCGATACGTTCAACGTACCTAATGCCGTCGGCACCAGTTTAATGGTGAAAGATTGCGCTTGGCCGGGATTAATCGCGGGCGTGGTGCAACTTAACGGGACACCGGGGGTACAATTTGCCGCGTTGACTTCGCTCAAATTAAACGGCACGCCTGCCAAGGCCACATTTAACACCATATCATGTGCCACACCGGGGCCATTGTTATTTAAGGTAAAAGTCAGCGTTACTTCCGTATTTTGTACCACTGTATCTGCGTTGCTGCCAATGGTTAATCCCACATCGGCCGCTTGTCCCGAAATACTAACAATACTGATTGCTTGGTTATTGGTTTGATTGGTGTCCACACCGGGCGCGGTGACAGAAAAACGCGCTTCGGCTTGATCATTCGGTAAAAAACTCAGGGTTTGAATTTGTAAATGGGTACTTGGTGAGGCGACCGGGTCTAATAAACTTAAATTACAACTAATTTCATGGCTGGCTGTACTTGAAGCACGGCACGCCCCCGTTGATCCCACATAACGCACTTCAGTCGGTAAAGTCACATTGAGTACGGCATTATTGGCCGGAGTCCCCGCTACATTGCTGATCTGCACATTATAATTCACAGGCGTATTCACAGGTGCAGAAATCGGCTCGCCGATTGCGTCAATGATCGCCAAATCAAAGACTAACACAGCCACATTCACCGGCACATTGGCCTTATTGTCGTCGGGAGTCAGTTCTTTTTGTTGCGAAGTGACTTGAGCGGAAAAGGATAAGGTGCTGGGAGTCGCGGGCGTGGTGACTTGAATATTAATCCGTGTACTCGCGCCGCCAGCCATGTCAGATAAAATACAAGTCAATTGTTGCCCGGCCAATTGACAGCGAGAATCACTATTCACCGCGTCATAACGCACGGTGGCATCTAAAGTGGCCGTGAAACGCACTCCCGTTGCCGTAGTCGCACTTGCATTACTTACATCCGCGTGATAAATCAACACACTGTCCACATTAGCGGGATTGGCACTGGGGGAAATAGCCAGTTTTAAATCTACCGTTTCCACACTTTGGCGTAATTCAGTATTGAGCGTGACTTGATTATTACTGGAATTGGGATCGGATTGGGTGCTGGTGACTGTGGCCGTACTGGATAAAATGCCTGTTCCTGCTTCGCCGGGAGTCATGACGTTTACGACAATGTTTACACTGCCATTCACCGCCACATCGCCCAGCACACACGTGACTACACCAGCTTGTTGACTACATTGGCCTTGACTGCTCACGGCCGATTGATAAATGACACCACTGGGCAAGGTATGCGTGAAAACGGTCGCCGTGGCAATGTCTCCGCCGGCATTATTGACCGTAAATTGATAAGTTAAAGGGCTGTTAATCGCTACGGGCGCATCATCACTGCCCGTTATACTTAAATCAGCCGATACCAAACTCCATACTGAAATCGCATCACTAAATAAAGCGGCCGTATAAAGTTGTTGTCCGTTTGCGGCGGTGGTTAATCCTAAGGGGCCGGACAATGACGTGACATTATTGGTATTATTTTTAATGACTTGTTTAAAGGTTAAATCGCCTGTTTCACTATTTCTATTGAAGACAACTAAACTATTGTCATCAAATCCCGTCGCATATAATTCTCCGCCGGCGGGAGAGACTAAAACATGGCGTACGGCTCTTAATCCGCTGACAGGGGTTTGATTTAAAATACTTTTAACAGGCGTTAATGCGCCCGTGGCGATGTCAATGGAAAAAATCGTGATGGCATTGCTACTACTGGCCGCGGCGTAGAGAAAACGCCGATCAGGACTCACCGCTAAACCCACCGCACCGAGTAAATCACTAATATTTTCCATGCCTTGCGAATAACTGCCAACAAAAACCAATTCACCCACGCCACTGTTACGCACAAATAAATTAACCGCATGACTCTGCACGGCGGCCGTGTAAACATACCAATTGCCGTTGCCTGCATCGATCACGGCGACATCCGTGATACCTGCTAAATTCGTGACTCCGTTCGCGCCACTGACATGCGTGAGGACGGGAGTTAATACGCCCGTGTCGGCATTGCGAGAAAACACCGTGAGCGCAGAATCATCCGTGCCAGCGGCATAAACCCGTGTGCCATCAGGACTGATGGCCAAGGCACTGACTCCAGCTAATCCTGTGGCTTGATTGACGTTATCTTTTTGAATTTCGACTAAAGTCAATAATCCCGTCGTGCTGTTGCGAGTCAACACGGTCACGGCCGAATCGGTGCGACTGGCTACATAAACATGTCTCCCATCGGGACTGACTTTAACCGCACTGGCTCCCGCTAAACCACTGTCGCTGATGTCTGTGTTGGTGAAATGTTGTAAGAATTGTAAACTTCCATTGTTCACATCCCGACTAAACACCGCCACTGCACTCGACACCACACTGGCCGCATAAAGGTGTTGTCCATCGGGACTCACTGCCACAGCAGCCACCCCATCTAATCCCAATACCTCATTTTGTGCCTGTCGTTGCACTTCGACCAGCGAGAGCGCGTGGGCGTGAGGAAACAGTAGCAGTAAAAATAAGACAAACACGCCCCCACGCCAGAGAGGATGTTGCAGTGATCGAAGCAGCGGCATTTTTAACCTTCTCCTTTAACTTGATAAGCCATACTATTGATTGGCTTTAGTATATCGCAAATTAAGCCCAAGTTATGCGTGATGAATGGGGAATCATGAATTTACTCGTTACCCTGCGCCCTGAAGCGGTAAAAGAACACACAAACACCCCCTTCTTTGCAGAACTGACAGATACAGCGAGATCGCGTTGGAAAATAGAACAGGTTACATCCCTCTTAGCAGGAGTAGAAATGTGGATTGGATATTGCGGAATTTAACGGGTTTTATGCTTTACCAAAATTATGTGAGATATAAAAACAAATTAAGTTTTAATATCTAGCTAGATATTAGGTATAAGATACTGTTTAATTTTATTAAACTTAAACACTTTACCTGACAAAAAGGTCTCAAACATACTAGTGACTTCTTTAAAGCTTGATAGACGATGAAAATTCTTTCTGACCCAATTCTTACCTTGAAGCCAAATATCCTCGACTGGATTTTGCTCTGGGGCATTGGGCGCAAATCTTAATAAACGAACTTTCCATTCTGATTCTGGAAGTCCCCCATTTAATTTCTCTAAATAAGTTCTTAAACCTTCAGAACGATGATAACTTGCACCATCCCAAATAATCACATGACGGGCTTCTTTATATCTGTAAATGAGCCAGTTAATAAAGTCTATCATATATTTTGTATCGGCTTTCTTTGCCCTATCTAAAATAAATTCTCCCGTATAAATATTCACCGCTCCATACCACGTTTGAGAAGTACGATAATTATTCATCTTTATTGACGTTCTTTCTCCTTTTTTCGACCAAACATAAGCACAAATATCTCCCCACAACTGATGGCTTTCGTCTTGCATCCAGTACATTATCTCTCCACTTTCTATCTGTTCACGCTCCTTATCTATTAAATCCTTAATCTCTTTTTTTTTAGCTTTTACTTTTACCTCATCTTTTGCCGAATTCTCTTTGTGTGTCTTCTTATAACTTAAATTTGCTTCTTCTAATAATTTAGTATAAGAAGTATTTGAAGAATAGAAAACATCATACTCCTCTTTTAAGTATCTCTTTAGCTCCTCCATTGTTATTGTCTTCTTTTCTTGTATCCAATTAATCATATCTTCTCGTTCACGCGGCTTTAAATACCCTGGCGAGCCTTTATACGCTAACTTTAATCCTTCCACCCCTGACGCTAAATAAATGGCTTTCCATTTATCCACAAATTGCACACTGACACAGCACGCTAAAGCCACTTCCGCACGCACAAAACCAAGCAAAGACATTCTTACTGCCATCGCTCGCTTCACTTCTCTCGCCTCACCTGTTGACATTAACTCTTCTAAATCTTCATATCTTTTGTTCATTATTCTCTCCTATTTGAAAAGTATTATTATACGACTCTGAAAAAATTGGTATATAAGCTGCGCCCATGCAGCACTGGCTTGATCTTGAATAATCACGGAACCATTTTGTAAAATCGGTTGTAATAGTTGATTTAAGGTGGCAAATAATCCCGTTTTTTCACGGTCAAATAAAGTGATGAATTGTTGATCACGAAGAGAATGGGTTAATAATAAGCGGGTATGAATTTGATCCTCTTCAATATCACTAATAAATCCTAATTGGCTGTCTGTTAATTTTAGTAATTCTGTTAATAATAAATGATAAGTGCTAAGTAAATCATTTTTACTCATAAAATGATTTAAACCACGGCGTAATAAATCGAGTAATTGTTTTTGTTTCTCTAATATTTTTTGTGCGGATTTATAAGGTGTAATGTCAGTAAAAGTAGTGACCACCGCGGTGGGTAAATGGCTGGGATCGTCGGTGAAAATGGGTTGAGAATTAATGGCTATCCAAGTGACATCTTGTTGTGGTGTTTTATACACGCCCATAATGACGTTTTTAAACGGCAATCCTGTTTGTAATGTCACCATCGCAGGGTGTTCGTAGCCGGGAAATGACATACCATTTTCCCGCACCGACTGCCACGCAGGGTCTAAAGAACTACGCCCTGCCATTTGGGCTTCAGTCAAGCCTAAAATGGATTCAGCGGCTTGATTACACGTTAAAATTTCCCCCGTCCTATTTTGCAATACCACACCCTCACTCATAGAGGCAATCACCGAGCGGTAGCGGGCTTCGCTATTGCGCAAGGCTTCGACCGCTTGACGATAAGCCGTTAAGTCTTCGCGCACCGCTAAAAAATGGCTAATCTCTTGATTTTCATCACGAATCGGAGAAATAGTGGTGTATTCATAATATAATTCACCTGACTTATGGCGATTGGTAAATTCCCCTTGCCATACATCGCCTCTTAAAATTGTACTCCATAAATCACGGTAAAAATCAATCCCCATTAATCCTGATTTTAATAAACGTGGTGTGCGATTTAAAACCTCTTCGGGTAAATAACCTGAAATTTTGGTAAAAGCAGGATTAACATATTGAATAATGCCTTTGCGATCCGTAATTAAAATGCTATTAGAACTTTGCTCAACCGCAGTGGATAATTTACGCAATAATAATTCAGTTTGTTTGCGCTCAGAAATGTCTAAAGCCGTACCAATGACGCAATAAGGTTTATCATCATAAGTGCGTAATAACTTACCAGAAGATTGCAATGTTTTTACTTTGCCATCTTTGATTTTAACGCGAAATTCTAAGTTTTCAAAATGGGGAATTTTTTCTTGATTACTTGTGTCTAATAAAGCCAGTAAATGATATTTAACATATTGTTGATCGTCAGCAATAATAGCTTGATAAAATTCATCTAAATGCGTTTGTATAGGTTTGCAAGGATAACCCAATTGCATAGAGAATTCTTCAGACCAAAACATGTCATCATTTTGCGGATGCCATTCCCAATAACCCAATTGGGCTAATTGTTGGGCCTCGGCGATGCGCATTTCATTGTGGGCTAAACGGGCTTCAGCGGCGCGTTTTTCGGTAATATCTGTCACCATACCCACCACAAACAATACGCCACCGTCCACATCTCGCACGCCCGCAATGGACAAACTCGCCCAAATTTCTCGCCCTAAACGATGTTGATAACGTTCTATGGTTTGGTAATGATTTCTACTGTATTTTAATAATTGTTCAAATAAACGATTTGAAGAAGTTTCTATTTGTTCTTCGGGATGCAATAATTCATAATAATTTTTTCCTACTAATTCGCAGTGAGAATAGCCTAAAATTTTCTCTAATGTAGGATTAATATAAACCAATTCTCCTGTGATATTGGCTTGTAAAATGCCGATGGGCGCATAGTCGAATAAAGCCCGAAAACGCGCTTCACTGGCATGCAAGCGCACGACCGCATCAGCAAATGCGGCTAAAGCATCTAAATCATCGGGAATATCTGTCAGAATGCTGTGCAAAGCGTCGCGGGTGACGGCTAAAACATGTTTTTGCTTTTCTAAAAGGGCAAATTGATGGGTTAATTCGTGTTGTAATTGATGCTGACGTTGTCGAAATCGCCATATCCCTATGATGCCGCCAATGGTGGTCAGTGTCAAAACCGCAATAACGATGGAATCGATCATGAGCTAATGTGCTATATATGAATGAGAAATTAAATGTATCAAGGCGTTGCTTTATTTGTTATACCGCTACTTTATCAAGTCAACACATTATTTTATTAAATTCTCTTTGGTTTTGCACCCGATTTAGCAACATTTTATGAGAAATACAATAATATTCTTAACCTTTTATTTAAGTTGGTTTATAAAATACAAAAAAATGCCTGAGTCAGAATATTTCCTATGTTGATAAATTCTGCTCAGGCGATTCATTTATGGATAAGGGTTAATTAGCTGATAAATTGCAGTGCAATATCCGTGTTAATTAATAATTCTGCACCACTGGCCGCATAGCGGTAATAAGGCACTCCATCTTGTTCCGTCAATCCTATATTATTCCAACCCTGATTGGTGGAATTAACTAAGCTGGATGAATTGCCATCAATACGCAAATTACCTGTGTCAGAAATAGCTAATACATCGCTTAATCCAAGCACCAATTGATGTCCATTGCCTTGTGTTAAGTCAAGACGATCAATTCCTGTTAATGTGATGGCTTGATCGGTGGCTAATTGGCTATTTTGAATTAGATTTAAAATTTGCCCTCTCCACCTGATAAACGCAAGGTATCTAAATTTGATCCCCCTTCGATAATGACACCCGCTGCTGCATCTGCTTTTAATGAAAATAAATCATTACCCGCATCTCCCAATAAAATCGCATTGGGGCC
>NZ_MSLT01000026.1:2500-4472 GCF_002149925.1 Thioflexithrix psekupsensis
AGGCAAACATAAAACGATAGAACTAAGCATACATAGAGTAAGGCGGGACACGAGAAATCCTGTCTGAACATGGGGGGCCCATCCTCCAAGGCTAAATACTCGTTATCGACCGATAGTGAACCAGTACCGTGAGGGAAAGGTGAAAAGAACCCCAGCGAGGGGAGTGAAATAGACCCTGAAACCGTGTGCGTACAAGCAGTGGGAGCATTTGAAGAAATGTGACTGCGTACCTTTTGTATAATGGGTCAGCGACTTACTGGCAGTGGCAAGCTTAACCATCAGGTAGGCCTAGCGAAAGCGAGTCTGAATAGGGCGTTAAGTCGCTGTCAGTAGACCCGAAACCGGGCGATCTAGCCATGAGCAGGATGAAAGTCGGGTAACACCAACTGGAGGTCCGAACCCACGTCTGTTGAAAAAGACGGGGATGACTTGTGGCTAGGAGTGAAAGGCTAATCAAGCTCGGAGATAGCTGGTTCTCCTCGAAAGCTATTTAGGTAGCGCCTTGCGTTTTACTCTCGGGGGTAGAGCACTGTTTGGGCTAGGGGGGCATCTCGCTTTACCAACCCCATGCAAACTTCGAATACCGAGAAGTACCATCGCAGGAGACACACGGCGGGTGCTAACGTCCGTCGTGAAAAGGGAAACAACCCAGACCGCCAGCTAAGGTCCCCAAATGAACGCTCAGTGGGAAACGATGTGGAAAGTCACAGACAGCCAGGAGGTTGGCTTAGAAGCAGCCACCCTTTAAAGAAAGCGTAATAGCTCACTGGTCGAGTCGGTCTGCGCGAAAGATATAACGGGGCTCAAGCGTTCTACCGAAGCTGCGGATGCCGTAAGGCATGGTAGGGGAGCGTTCTGTAAGCCTGTGAAGGTCTGCTGTGAGGCAGACTGGAGGTATCAGAAGTGCGAATGCTGACATAAGTAGCGATCATGCGGGTGAAAAACCCGCACGCCGAAAGTCCAAGGTTTCCTGCGCCACGTTAATCGACGCAGGGTGAGTCGGTCCCTAAGGCGAGGCAGATATGCGTAGCCGATGGAAAACGGGTTAATATTCCCGTACTTTGCTGCACTGCGATGAGGGGACGAAGAAGGCTAAGTCAGCACGCGATTGGTTGTGCGTGTTTAAGGTGGTAGGCAGAATCGGTAGGCAAATCCGCTGGTTTAATGCCGAGAACTGACGACGAGTCTCGTTTCAGAGACGAAGTGACTGATGCCCTGCTTCCAAGAAAAGCCTCTAAGCTTCAGGTGTAGTAGAACCGTACCCCAAACCGACACAGGTGGACAGGGTGAGAATCCCAAGGTGTTTGAGAGAACTCGGGTGAAGGAACTAGGCAAAATAGCACCGTAACTTCGGGAGAAGGTGTACCTTCTGGATGAACCCTGCACAGGGGAAGTCTAAGAAGGTCGCAGTGACCAGGTGGCTGCGACTGTTTATTAAAAACACAGCACTCTGCTAACACGAAAGTGGACGTATAGGGTGTGACGCCTGCCCGGTGCTGGAAGGTTAATTGATGGGTTAGCGAAAAGCGAAGCTCTTGATCGAGCCCCAGTAAACGGCGGCCGTAACTATAACGGTCCTAAGGTAGCGAAATTCCTTGTCGGGTAAGTTCCGACCTGCACGAATGGCGTAACGATGGCCACACTGTCTCCACCCGAGACTCAGCGAATTGAATTTGCGGTGAAGATGCCGTATACCCGCGACTAGACGGAAAGACCCCATGAACCTTTACTATAGCTTTACACTGGACTTTGAACCGACTTGTGTAGGATAGGTGGGAGGCTGTGAAACACTCACGCCAGTGCGTGCGGAGCCAACCTTGAAATACCACCCTGGTCTGTTCGGGTTCTAACTTGATACTGTTACCCAGTATAAGGACCGTGTATGGTGGGTAGTTTGACTGGGGCGGTCTCCTCCCAAAGAGTAACGGAGGAGTGCGAAGGTACCCTCAGCGCGGTCGGAAATCGCGCATTG
>NZ_MSLT01000027.1 GCF_002149925.1 Thioflexithrix psekupsensis
CGTGACGACCATCGTGACGCACATCGTCATCTTTGATGCGATCATCATCCAGCTTGCTAAGGATCTGCTCCGGCGTTTCGCCCAGATCAATCCCCAGATGGTTCACCAGCGTCAGTTTGCCGTCTTCATTTATACGCGCGAATAACGACATTTCGGTATACGCCGGGCCACGTTGCACCAGCGAGCCGCCGGAGTTGTTACAAATACCGCCGATGACCGATGCGCCTATACACGATGATCCAATCACTGAGTGCGGTTCGCGTCCCAGCGGTTTGAGGGCTTTTTCCAGCGAATAGAGCGTGGTGCCCGGATAGGCCAGCACCTGTTCGCCCTTGCCAAGAACGTGCAGCTTGTCGAGACGCAGGGTGCTGATGATAACGACATCGCGATCATAATCGTTACCGTTTGGCGTCGATCCTTCGGTCAGGCCTGTATTGGCGGCCTGCATCAGAATAATTTTGTCGGCGGTGACGCAGGCTTTCAGCACCCGCCACAATTCTAGTAGTGAGCCAGGGAAAACGACAGCCAGCGCGTCGCCCTGACCAGAACGGAAGCCCTTGCGATAGCGGGCCGTTTTTGCGGGATCGGTGAGCAGGTGTGAAGAACCCACCAGACGAGCAAGTTCATTCAAAAAGGCTTTATTATCAGTTGTTGTCATGGAAGACATTTTCCACTCCTTGTGGTGGCGAAAAAATATCACAAACTAGAATAGCGCCTTGTATAACAATTCAGCGAGTGAATATTTTTGAAAATTCAGACAATAAACTGAGCATTCTTTTTCTCTCTCCATCATGCTTATGGCAAACTACGGTTTTTGCACCATTTTCGCTGCCACGTCGGGCAACAAAGGAAGAAAAATCCATATGAAATGGCTATGTTCAGTAGGAATCGCGGTGAGTCTGGCCCTGCAGCCAGCACTGGCGGATGATTTATTCGGCAACCATCCATTAACGCCCGAAGCGCGGGATGCGTTCGTC